>JANYBF010000516.1 GCA_025360895.1 Verrucomicrobiota bacterium | reverse complement strand
CCAAGATGCCACCCATCAACGACTATAAATGGGAACTCTACAACATCACCGAGGACTACTCACAATACAACGACCTCGCGACGAAGAATCCCGCCAAGCTCAAGGAAATGCAGGCGTTATTCCTGAAGGAGGCGGCGAAATACCAGGTCCTGCCCTTGGATAACTCGATCCTTCCGCGCCTCGTTACCCCGCGTCCGAGCGCAGTCGCTGGGAAAACCGTTTTGACCTACGTGGGTGAGAACGCCGGCATTCCCATCGGCAACGCGCCCGATATTTTAGACAAGGACTATACCATCACTGTCGAGATCACCGTTCCCGAAGGCGGCGCGGAGGGCATGATCGTGACCTTTGGCGGCCGTTTCGGCGGCTACGGAATGTTCCTGCAAAAAGGCAAACCGGTCTTCGTCTATAATCTGCTCGATCTGGAACGCTTCCGCTGGGAAGGCGGCGGCGGCGGCATCATCGGCGATGATTTGTTTGGCCGGGAACTCAAGCCGGGCAAACACACGCTCGTGTTTGATTTCAAATACGACGGCCCCGGCCCCGGCAAAGGCGGCACCGGCACGTTTATTGTGGATGGCAAGGAATTGGACAAGAAAACGATCAAGCACACGATTCCATTCATCATGGCCATTGATGAGACCTTGGATATTGGCAGCGACACCCGCACCGGAGTGGACGACAGCTACGAGTTGCCGTTCAAGTTCACCGGAAAGATTGACAAGCTGACCTATAAGCTTGGTCCGTCGCAACTGTTGCCCGCCGATGAGAAGGCCAAGGCCGCCGCGAAAGCCAACGCCAACAACTAATCCACCATTCGATCGTGAACCACGCGGGCTGCTCTTGCGAAAAGCCCGGCCCGCGAATTTGGAATCAAATCCTCGAACAAAACCGCAAACACAAACGCACTGCCCGCAATTTTCTGCTCCCATGCAGAAGCAGCGGGTCTCTACCGCAACATCACACCCACATCATGAAAACAAAACTCATCACCGCAGCGCTGGCCCTCGGGCTCGCGTTCATCGGATCCGTCGCCCACGCGGCGGACAAAAAGAAACCCAACATCCTCATCCTCTGGGGCGACGACATCGGCTACTGGAACATCAGCGCCTACAATCAGGGTATGATGGGCTACAAGACGCCGAACATTGATCGCATCGCGAAGCAGGGCGCGTTGTTCACCGACTGGTATGGCCAGCAGAGTTGCACCGCCGGGCGCGCGTGCTTCATCACCGGCCAGTCGGGCTACCGCACTGGCCTGCTCAAAGTCGGCCTGCCCGGCGCGAAGGAAGGCCTCCAGGCGCGCGATGTCACCATCGCCCAACTCCTCAAAGCGCAGGGCTACATGACCGCGCAGTTCGGCAAGAACCACCTCGGCGACGCCGACTCGACACTGCCCACCGTGCATGGGTTCGACGAGTTCATGGGCTCGCTCTACCACCTCAACGCGGAGCAGGAGCCGGAGCATCCCGACTACTTCAAAGACCCGGCGATGATCAAGAAATACAACACCCGCGGCGTGCTCCACTGCTGGGCGAATCCCGACGGCACGCAGAAGATCGAGAGCACGGGCCCGCTCAACATCAAGCGCATGGAGACGATTGACGAGGAAGTCACCAAGCGCAGCCTTGAGTATCTGGAGGAGGCAAAGAAAGCCGACAAGCCCTTCTTCCTCTGGTGGAACGCCACCCGCATGCACGTCCACACCCACCTCAAGAAGGAAAGCCAGGGCGTGACCGGCCTCGGCGTCTATCCTGATGGCATGGTCGAGCACGACGCCATGGTCGGCCAACTCCTCGACAAGCTCAAGGAGCTCGGCATGGAGGACAACACCATCGTGATGTATTCCACCGACAACGGTGCCGAGAAGGGCAGTTGGCCCGACGGCGGTGCCTCACCCTTCCGCAGCGAGAAAAACACCAACTGGGAGGGCGGCTACCGCGTGCCCTGCGCCATCCGCTGGCCCGGCGTCATCGCCCCCGGCACGGTGCATAACGAAATCTGCTCCCATGAAGACATGCTGCCCACGCTGCTGGCCGCCGCCGGAGTGCCCGACGTTAAGGAACAACTGCTCAAAGGCATGAAGGTCAGTGACAAGACCTTCAAGGTGCACCTCGACGGCTATAACCTGACCGACTACCTCGCCGGCAAAGGCCCCGACCCGCGCCAGGAGTTCTTCTACTTCAACGATGACGGTTCGCCCGTGGCCGTCCGCGTCCGGCAATGGAAAATCGTCTTCGCCGAGCAGCGCGCCCACGGCATGGATGTCTGGCGGGAGCCGTTCACGCCCCTGCGCGTCCCCCGGATGATCAACTTGCGCGCCGATCCCTTCGAGGAAGGTGAGCACGGCTGGACCGACTGGGAGTGGACGATGGACCACGCCTTCCTCCTCGTCCCGGTCCAGCAATTCGTTGGACAGTTCCTCATGACGTTCAAGGAATTCCCGCCGAGCCAGGCCGTCGGCAGCTTCAGCCTCGACAAGGTGCTGGAGACGATCTCGAACGCGCAAACCGGCGGCAAATAAGCCTGAAGTTACGCTCGTGAAACGCGCGGGCCGTCTCGAAAGGGGCTGCCCGCGACTTCACTAGCAAACCAACCAAAACCAAATTCACACCATGAAACGCTTGCCGTATTATGCAGCATTGGCCCTGATCACACTGTCAGCCTGCGACAAAAAAACGACAGCATCACCGCTGCCGAACACGCTGACATTAAAACCAGCGTGCCCGCGCCCGGCATCGAGGAGGTGAAAGCCATCGCTGAGGAAGGCTTCATCTACGGGCTGCCGCTCGTGATGTGTTACACGGCGAATTACGAGTTCTGGATCGACAAGACATCGGCCCAATACAAGGCACCTCTAGGACAGCTCTACAATGAGCGGCGCGTCTTCACGCCCAAGGATACGGCGGTCATCACGCCGAACAGCGACACGCCCTATTCGTTCGCGTTCGTGGACCTGCGCGTCGAGCCGCAGGTCGTCTCCGTCCCGGCGATGGCAAAGGATCGCTACTACGCGGTGATGCTCTGCGATCTGAATACTTTCAACTATGGCTACATCGGCAGCCGCGCCACGGGCAGCGACGCGGGCGATTACCTCATCGCCGGGCCGGAGTGGAAGGGCGAGACGCCTCCGGGGATCAAGAAGGTGTTTCACTCGACCACGCAGTTCAGCATCGTGCTCTTCCGCACGCAGCTCTTCGGCGCGGACGATATGCCGAACGTGGCGAAGCTGCAGGATGCCTACAAGGTGCAGCCGCTCTCCGCGTTCCTGAAACAGCCTGCGCCGCCCGCCGCGCCCGCGCTCGATTTTCCAAAAGCGAATGCGGAACTCGCGAAGACGGATTTCTTCGAATACGTGGATTGGGTGCTGGCACAGGCTCCGGCAGGCCCGGAGGAGAAGGAGATTCGCGCGAAGCTGGCGAAGATCGGCATCGGACCGGGGAAGACGTTCAACTTCAAAGACCTCTCGCTCGAACACAAAGCCGCCGTGCTGCTCGGCCTGAAAGCGGGCGAGAAGAAAGTAGAGGAGCAAGTCGCAGCGATGGGCAAGAAGGTGAACGGCTGGAGCATCGGCGCGGCGTTTGGCGACCGGGATTTTTACAAGGGCAACTGGCTGTTGCGCGCCGCTGCGGCGAAGGCGGGTATCTTCGGCAACGACGCCATCGAAGCGATGTATCCAATGACGCGCTGGATGCCGGATGGCGAAGTGCTCGACGGCGGCAAGCACAACTACACGCTCACCTTCCCCGCCGGGCAGATGCCGCCAGTGAACGCGTTCTGGTCGGTCACCATGTATGACGGCAAAACGCAGTTGCTGATCGACAACCCGCTCAACCGCTACCTGATCAACTCACCGATGCTGACGAACATGAAGAAGGGCGAGGATGGCTCGCTCACGCTCTACATCCAGAAGGACAGCCCCGGCGCGGATAAGGAAGCCAATTGGTTGCCCGCGCCGAATGGCCCCATCTACATGGTCATGCGCCTCTACTGGCCAAAGCCGGAAGCGCCTTCGATCCTGCCGCCGGGTGAAGGGACATGGAAACCGCCGGGCATCGTGCAGGTGAATTGATTCGCTCGTGAACCGTGAATTCAACTCCGAATTTGCCTTGAGAAATCTAAAGTGACACTTTATGAATCTCATTCATGCGCTACATCCGTCGGGAACTTGAAAAGCAGATCATCCACGCCATGCGGGACTTTTCCGCCCTGGTGTTGACCGGTCCGCGGCGCGCGGGCAAGACCTGCCTGCTCCGGCATTTGTTTCCCAAGGCCGGCTATTTTCTGCTGGAAGATCCGGACATCGTTGCCCGGTTGCGCGCCGATCCGCACGGTTTTCTCGATGCGGTGAAAACGCCCGTGATCCTGGACGAGGTGCAGAACGTCCCGGAAGTCTTTGCCCATGTTCGGGCGCGGATTGACCGGCAACCGCGACGGCGCGGTCAATGGCTGCTCACCGGTTCGCAGGAAGCGCCGTTGATGCAGGGTGTCACCGAGTCCATGGCGGGACGAGCGGCGGTGCTGCAACTGCTGCCGTTCTCGACGCGCGAAACGCCGAAAGTATCACTGTTGCGCGGCGGTTATCCGGAAGCGGTGGCGCGGCCCGGCAGTGCGCGGCTGTGGTTTAGTTCGTATCTTCAAACGTATCTGGAGCGCGATGTCCGGGCGGTCACGGCGGTGAAGGACCTCTCCACGTTCAGACGTTTCCTGGCGCTGCTGGCCAGCCGTCACGGGCAGGTGTTGAACAAAACCGATCTGGCTGCGCCGCTCGGTGTGAGCGTTCCCACGATTGCGCAATGGCTCGGTGTGTTGGAAACCACGGCGCAAATCCTCATCGTGCCGCCATTCTACGAGAATCTCGGCAAGCGTCTGATCAAATCGCCGAAGGTATTCATCGCCGACGCCGGCCTCGCTTGTCATTTGCTGGGCATTGATTCGGCGGCGGAACTGGCCAAGTCGCCGTTTCAGGGCGCGTTGTTCGAGGGGTTTGTTGCTTCCGAGATCATCAAGTCGCAGGCCAACGATGGCCGGCGGCGGGAGCTTTATTACTTCCGTGACGAGCAAGGTTTGGAAGTGGATTTTCTCGTGCCGGGCCGCGGCGGCGCGGTTTCGCTCATCAAATGCAAGTCGGCGCGGACGGTTACGCCGTCCGATGCGACGCCGATGCTGCGGCTGGCCGAGGCGCTGAAGACAAAGCGTCCGCGCGGGACGTCGGTCAAGATGTGCCTCGTGCATCAGCCGGCCAAAGTACCACACCCGACCCCCGTTGTTGCCCCCGGCGTGCGCGCCTGGCCCTGGCGGGATTTTGTCGGCCAACTTTGAAAGAGAAAACACGATATGACCAACTCCGTCACACACTTTGAAATCTACTGCGAGCACCCGGTCGTCGTGGCGGACTTTTACCGCAAGGCGCTCGGCTGGCAGGTCGAGCAGATGCCGGGCATCGGATACTGGCGCATCCAGACGGGCGCCACCGAAGGCCCGGCCTTGCATGGCGGGTTGACGTACCGGGCAATTCCAGACTTGAACGGCTGGATGCTTTTCGTCAACGTGGACTCGCTCGATGAAACCGTGGCGCGCATTCAACATATCGGCGGTTCGATTGTCCGTCCCAAGACGGCCGTACCCCGGACCGCCTGGTTGACCATCGTGGCTGATCTCGTAAACAACATTTTCGGTGGCTGGCAGGCGGATTTGAATGCCTTTCCGATGCCAGAGCTGGACTAGGTTCCGATAATGTCGTAAGCGACGAATCACAAACACAAACAAACATGAAGGAACGCAATAGTATGACAACTTCACCTGAACAGAAGGATTGGACGAAACCCGCCGCGCTGGCGATTCCGGAAGGCGGTTACTTCAAAGACAAAGTGGAACAGGGTCGCTACGGGCCGGTCTTCCCGCAAACGCCCGCCTGCTACGGCTTCAGCATCATGGCCAAGATCAAGCCCGGCACGAAACAAAATTTCTACGCTTACGCCCAGAACATCGAGAAAGCCGTCGGCGCGACGCCGGATTGTCTCGCGGTGCTCAAGCTCCATTACCTGCGTTGGCTGCTCTTCGACATCAAGGGCGACACCTATTTCATGTATCAAGGCATCTTCGACACCGACTTCGACAAATACACCGAGGATGCCGTCGCCATCTTCGCCAGCACCGGCCTGAATACGGTGTTCGAAAACCTTGAAGGCTTTCCGGTGGATTGGAAAACGAACGCCGCAGCCTTCATCAAGTTCGTCCGCGAACATCAATGCCCGAGCTTTCTCGAATACGGCGAGTATCCGTACGTCAGCGCCGACGAAATCAAGAAAGCTCTCAAACTCAAGGCTGCGTTTTCAACCGCCCTCGACCAGATGCAATGACAACACTTGAGTCCGACGACATCCAGCACATCCTGCTGACGCGCGCGCCGGCGATGACGGGCCGGTACGAATTCCTCTCGTTCAAGAGTGCCGCGGGTGGCCGGGCTTGGCTTTCGGCGATCATGGAAAAGGTTCATTCCGCCAAAGCAATGCGCGAATCTGTCGCGCAGGACAAACGCTGGGTTACCGTCGCTTTTACGTTCAATGGTTTGCGCGCGCTCGGCGTGGACGACGCGTCGCTCGCCACATTCCCGGAGGAGTTCCGGCAAGGCATGGTTGCGCGCGCGGAAATGCTCGGTGACACCGGGGCGAATCATCCGAGTCATTGGACAGACAAAACTTCCAGCCCGGACCTGCACGCGATTGTGATCCTGTTTGCTCGAGACGCTGCCGAACGCGACCGGTGTGTTTCGGAACATGCAAAACTCATCGCGAATTGCCAAGACGTGGAGGTTCTCTCGACGCTCGACCTCGAAGCGACGCCGCCGTTCGAGTATGCGCACGATCATTTCGGTTACCGCGACCGGCTTTCGCAGCCGGCCATCGAAGGTGCCGGCGACGCGCCGACGCCCGGCTCGGGCGCGCCGCTCAAAGCCGGCGAATTCATTCTCGGCTACCCGGATGAAAACGGTCACATTACGCTGCCGCAGCCGGAGAGTCTCACGCGCAACGGCAGTTTCATGGCCTACCGGCGGATGGATGAGCACGTCGGAAGGTTTCGCGATTTTCTGCGCGAGCACGGCAAAACGCCGGAGGAACAGGAACTCGTCGCGGCGAAACTGATGGGGCGTTGGCGCAGCGGCGCGCCGCTGGTGCTCGCGCCGGAGAAAGACGACCCGGCGCTCGGCGCAGACCCGCAACGCAACAACGATTTCAACTACAAGCAGCAAGACCCGCAGGGTTACGCCGTCCCGCTCGGCTCGCACATTCGCCGCATGAACCCGCGCGATACCGGTGCGAACATGAGCCGTCGCCGGATGATCCGGCGCGGCGCGACATATGGGCCGGCGTTGCCGGAAGGCGCGGCGGAAGACGGCGTGGAGCGCGGGATCGCGGCGTTTGTGATTTGCGCCAGTCTGGTCCGGCAATTCGAGTTCGCGCAAAACGTCTGGGCAAACGACAAGAACTTTCACGAACTCGGCAACGAGCGCGACCCGATCATCGGCAATCAAGACGGCACGCTCGAATACAAAATTCCGAAACGTCCGATCCGCAAGAAGATTACCGGCCTGCCCGCATTCACGACGGTGCGCGGCGGCGCGTATTTTTTCCTGCCGGGTCTGAAGGCGTTGCGGCATCTAGCGAGCTTATCATGAGCACTCCCATCCAATCCGCGCGCACCTACAACCAGAATCACGTCCCCCGCAAGTACACGAAAGGTAAACGGCGGGTAAGCATCTATTGGACGTGGAGTTATCCGTGGGAAACGCAGCGCGGCGTGGAGACGATGGACAATCGCTTTTCCACGATGACCGAAGTGCGCAAGGTGGGCTGGCCGCTTTGGGAGAAACCGGAGTATGCCGCGGCAAGTTTTCTTCAGGGCATTGCCGGCACGCTCGAATTGTTTCATCGTTCGACGCTGAATTTTCAAATGCTCGCCGCGGAAGCCACCGGGCAGCCGGTCGCTGTGTTCCAGCGGATCGACCAAGCCGGTTTCAAATTGCCGATTGACGAGCGCATCCTCGCCGACACCGACACGTTGCTCGTGTTCGGACTCGATCACTTGGTCGGCGAAGAGGAAGCGTTGCCGGAAGAAATCGCGGCGATCAAGAAATGGCTCAAGCGCGAAGGCACATGCTTGATGTGCGCGCCGCATCACGATGTGGGTGCTTCAAAAGACCTCAAACAAAGGCAGATGGAATACCAGCACCATCGCGACGCGCTCGTGCCGCGCCAACAGCGGTTCAGTCAATACACGCGGTCGATGATGCGCGGGCTGGGCATTCCCGTTTGGAACGAGTGGGGCTTGCGCCCGGCAGTCAAACCGGGCACGAAAGAAATCGCACCTCTCACCGCGTTCCGCGATCTCGACAAGAAGGGACTGCTCAAGAACGTCACCTCGCTCAGCCTGCATCCGCACCTACCGCATTACGCGTTGACCAAGGACGCCGGAAAAAATGTGCACGTGCTCGCGCGTCAGCCCATTGACCTGGAACGACCGCACCCGTTCGTCGAGGCCGGCAACACGGAATTCAACAGCCTGCTCTGGCTGCCCCCGACCGCACAACGGGCCGGTGACATCGTGATGACGGACTCGACGCATTTCACCGTGTTGTTCGGCGTGTCCGAAAGCATCTCAAATTTGTGGCGCAACCTCGCGACGATGTGAGGCGGAGCGTCGCAATCATGGCGATGATGATTGCCGCGCAAACTAACCACGCGGAAGAACTATCCGTCCTCGAATGGCCCAAGCTGACCGGCAATTGGTGGGGCGCGCGCGACACGCTCGCCGAGCATGGTGTCGACTTGGATGTCAACCTCACGCAGTTTTACCAAGGCGTGACCGATGGCGGAAAAAGCCGCGGGTTCGCGTACGGCGGCAAGCTCGACTACTATCTCAACCTCGGCCCGTGGTCGGGATTTTCGCTGACGACGCACGTCGAGACCCGGTACGGCGAGGACGTCAACGACATCAGCGGCACGTTCTCGCTGCCCAACTTCAATATGGCTTTTCCCAACGCCGGCGGCGCGGATACCGGCGTCACCGCGTTGAAGGCAACGCAACTCTTGTTCGACCATCTGCTCCTGATCGCCGGCAAGATCAACACGCTCGACGATTTTCGGCTCAACTACACCGGCCAGAACGGCCTGCAACGATTCATGAACAGCGCCGTCGTTGCCAACATCATCAACGGCCGCACCGTTCCATATTCGACCTACGGCGCCGGCTTCGCGGTGTTCGAAAAAGGCGGCCCGGAATTCACGTTCCTCGTCCGCGACCCCGACAATCACCCGACCACCGCCGACCTCAACCGGCTTTTTGCCAATGGCGCGTTGCTAACCGGCTCGCTGCGATTACCAGTCGCGCCGTTCGGATTGCGCGGCGAACAAGTCTTCGGCGCGAACTGGAGCAGCCGGGAGTACACCTCGCTCGACGCGTCCGAATGGGAAAACATCCCCGGTCAAGGACTGCCCGCGCCGCAAGAGTCCGGCTCGTGGGCGTTGTGGTGGAACTTCGACCAAACAGTCTGGACGCGCGCCGATAAATCGCTCGGCGTGTTCGCGATGTCCGGCATCGCCGACGGGAACTCGAATCCCGTCCGCTGGAACACCACCGTCGGCCTCGGCGGGGCGGGGCTTGTGCCGAGCCGGCCGCGCGACACAATGGGCGTCGCATTTTTTCATCTCGGCCTTTCAAGCGAGGTGAAACGTTTACTCTCGTCGGCGCTCCCGCAACGCGACGAGCAAGGCGTCGAACTCTACTACAACGCGGAAATTACCGGCTGGTGTCACCTCAGCGCGGACGTGCAAGTCGTCAAACCGAGCACCGAACAATACGACACCGCCGTCATTGTCGGCGCACGGTTGAAATTGGTTTTCTGATTATGGAACTAATGCAAAAACTCATACCGGTGGCGATGCTGGTCTTCGTCGTGTCGAGCATGTTGTCAATGGGGCTGGGGCTGACTGTCGCGCAAATCATCGCGCCGTTGAAAAACGTGCGGCTGGTCGCGCTTTCGTTGGCGGTGAATTTTGTCGTGATGCCGCTCGTCGCGGTGGCGCTTGGCAAAGTGTTGCGGCTGGACGAATCGTTTGGCGTGGGGCTGCTGATTTTGGGCGCGGCCGCCGGCGCGCCATTCCTGCCGGTATTGGCAAAACTGGCCAATGGCAACCTCGCGTTTGCGGTCGGGTTGATGGTGTTGCTGATGGTGCTCACGGTCGGCTACTTACCGGTGGCGTTGCCTGCGTTCTTGCCGGGCGTATCGGTGAACCCGATGAAGATTGCCCGGTCATTGTGTCTGTTGATGCTGCTGCCGCTGGCCGGTGCGCTGGCGGTCCGGGCGAAATTGCCGGCCATCGCCGCGCGCGTGAAGCCGGTATTCGATAAAGCTTCGGGCCTCGGCCTCATCGCGGTCGTGTCGCTCCAAGTCATCGTGAATTTCAAAAGCGTCCTGACCATGTTCGGCACGCGAGGTATTTTGGCCGGGCTGTTATTCATCGCGATCGGCTACGGAGTCGGTTGGCTGCTGGGCGGTCCGGCAACGGACACGCGGTCGGTGCTCGGCTTGGGCACAGCGCAACGCAACATCGCTGCCGCACTCGTCGTCGGCAGCCAAAGTTTCACCGACCCAAAAGTCGTGGTGATGGTGGTCGTCACCGCCCTCCTCAGCCTCGTGGTGCTGATGCCGTTGGCGAAGTTACGAGCCAAGTCCAATAGTTCTGGCGTCGGTCTGCGATGAATAGCATCCTGCATGAGCCAACTCGACCCCGCGAAAAACATTTTTGGCGTCTGGCAGGCGGATCCGACCGCCTTTCCGATGCCAGAACCGGACTAATTCCATCACGTCAAAAAATTACTCACCTCAAACACAACCAACCAAAAGAGAAAACGCAATGTACTTCACCGACGACTCACTATTACCCGAAAACATGCCTCCGCTGATGATCACGGCCGCGCCCTACGGGCCCATGTGGATGCCCGAGGATTGCACCCCCGAACAGAAGCTCCCGGGTGACCTGGGCCGAGCAGGTCCAGGCCGCCGTGGACTGCTATAACGCCGGCGCGGCGCTCCTCC
>JANYBF010000469.1 GCA_025360895.1 Verrucomicrobiota bacterium | reverse complement strand
CTTTACCTTCGCACCGCCACAGCATTGTACGCGTTTGGTAAATGATCTGGCGTTTACGCCGTTTGACTCCAACCTTGAAAACCCGCGCCCGGATACCCTAGTTTCTTCGCAGGCATATCGCTCAAAGGTCAGTTCTCCTTTTCGCGAAAACAGTTGGCTTAAAATATTTCTTTCTTTTCAGTCCACCCTTTTCGCATCTTTCCTTGCCCAATGACCTCTCCAGCCGCTTCACAATTACTCGTGAACTCGAAGTCCACTTCGGGCGAATATATCCGCGTGACGCCTGAGTCCGCCGGCTGGGAACACCTGAGTTTTGCGGCACGCAACTTGAACCAGAGCGAAACCTGGCGCGGCAACACAGGTCCATGTGAGTGCGGATTCGTGGTGTTGGGCGGCAGTTGCGCGGTCGAATCTTCGCGCGGCTCGTGGCCGAAGATCGGCCGACGACCGGATGTTTTTCGCGGCATGCCTTACGCACTTTATTTGCCGCGCGAAACTGAATTTACCGTGACCGCGCTGGGCGACGGAGTGGACATCGCCTGCGGTTGGTGCCGATCGGAGGGAAACCATCCACCCCGACTGGTGACGCCGGAACAAGTTGCGGTGGAAATTCGGGGCGGCGGCAATGCCACGCGGCAGATCAATTCACTGATCCCGCCCGGCTTTGACTGTCATCGGCTCGTGGCGGTCGAAGTCTATACGCCGGCCGGCAGTTGGAGTTCGTATCCGCCGCATAAGCACGATGTTCATCGCGTGGATGCCGCGGGCAAACTGCTCGAAGCCGATCTGGAGGAAACGTACTTTTACAAATTCGATCGGCCGGAAGGTTACGCCATCCAACGCGTTTACACTTCCGATTTACGCCTCAACGAGGTGATGGTGACGCACAACAATGACGTGGTGCTCGTGCCGGAGGGCTATCATCCAGTCGTAGCGGCGCCCGGCTACCCGGCTTACTACTTGAATTTCCTCGCCGGCAGCGCCCAATCACTCGCGAATGCGGACGATCCACAGCACGCTTGGATTAAGAATACTTGGACGACGCTGGACCCGCGCGTGCCAGTGGTAACGCTGGACATGGAGAAAGCCGACAGAATGAAGGCCAATTAGAATATGACAAAGCCAGCTCCCACTTTCGACCTCATCACGATGGGCCGTTCGTCCATTGATCTTTACGCGAATGAAGTGGGCGCGCCGTTCCCGGAAATCAAATCCTTCGCGGCCTATGTCGGCGGCTCCCCGACGAACATCGCGGTCGGCGCGCAGCGCCTGGGGCTACGGACGGCGGTGCTCACGGCCGTGGGCGAAGATCCGGTGGGTGATTTTATTTTGAACTTCCTCAAGCAAGAAGGCGTGGAAACCAAATTTATCCCGCGCAAACCCGAGAGCCGCACCAGCGCGGTGATCCTGGGCATCGAGCCGCCCGACAAATTCCCGCTTGTCTATTACCGTGACAATTGCGCGGACAATCAGCTTTCGATTGATGACGTTCTCAAAACGCCCATCGCCGACGGTCGGGTGTTTGAGTTTTCCGGCACCGGTCTTGGCCGGGAGCCGAGCCGCAGCGCCAATCTGTTTGCCGCCGAGCAGGCCAAAGCTGCCGGCGCAACCGTGGTGCTCGACCTGGATTTTCGCCCGAACCAATGGCACGACGCCCGTGCGTTTGGAGTCACGGTGCGCGCGGCATTGCCGCTCGTGGACATCGTGCTCGGCACGGAGGATGAATGCAAAGCTGCCAACCTTACCGATCCGACGCAGGTCAACGTCAGCCACTCCCAAATTTCCGGGGCGCGCGTTGCGGGCGATGTGGAAAATGCCGTCCACGCCATGCAACGCCTTGGTCCTAAACTGATCGTCGTAAAACGCGGTGAAAAGGGCGCCACGCTATTCCCAACCAATGGTCAGCCGACCGATGTGCCGGGTTTTCCGGTGGAGGTCTACAACGTCCTCGGTGCGGGTGACGCCTTTGCCTCCGGTTTCATTTACGGTCTCGTGAAAGGTTGGGACTGGTATAAAGCCGCGCGCATGGGTAACGCCGGGGGGGCCATTGTCGTCACCCGCCACGGTTGCGCGAATTTCATGGCTTACGAAGCGGAGGCGCTAAAATTCATCGAAGACCGCGGCGGCTTTTGATAAATCAAATCTCATGAAGACGAAACGACTCACGACCGCGCAGGCCATCATTCAGTTCCTCCTGCATCAGTACGTTGAACGAGACGGCAAGCGGCAACCGTTTTTTGCCGGCTGCCTCGGCATTTTCGGCCACGGCTGCATCGCGGGCATTGGCCAAGCGTTGCAACAGTATCCGGTGTTCCGTTACTACAATACTAAGAACGAGCAGGGTTCGGTGCATATCGCCGCCGCCTTTGCGAAGATGAACAACCGGCTGCGCACCTTTGCCTGCGTCAGTTCCATCGGCCCGGGCGCAACGAACATGGTGACCGGCGCCGCGTTGGCCACGGTCAACCGCATTCCGGTGCTGCTGTTGCCGGGCGACATCTTTGCGCGCCGCAACGTCGGCCCGGTTTTGCAGCAACTCGAACATCCGTTGTCACAAGACATCTCGGTCAACGATTGTTTCCGGCCCGTTTCCAAATACTGGGACCGCATCAACCGCGCGGACCAACTCATGAACTCACTGCCGGAAGTCATGCGGGTGCTGACTTCACAGGCCGAGACGGGGGCGGTAACGCTCGCGTTGCCGCAGGATGTGCAGACGGAAGCGTTCGATTACCCGGCGGAACTTTTTTCGGATCGTGTCTGGTACATCCCGCGACCGGCACCCGAAGCCACGTTGCTAAGACGGGCGGTCGAATGGATTCGCGCCAGCAAGAAACCGATCATCGTCGCCGGTGGTGGCGTGCTCTATAGCGAAGCGCATACGGCTCTGGTCCGGTTCGCCGAGCTAACCGGAATTCCTGTGGCGGAGACCCAGGCGGGCAAGGGTTCGTTGCGTTTCGATCATCCGCAATCACTCGGCGCGATTGGGGCCACCGGCACGCCCGGCGCGAACATCACCGCGCGCGAAGCGGATCTCGTCATCGGCATCGGCACGCGGTACAGCGATTTCACAACGGCTTCGAACACCGCGTTTGAAAACCCGAAAGTCCGTTTCATCAATATCAACGTGCAGGAATTCGACGCGTTCAAACGCTCAGCGCTGCCGTTGGTGGCCGACGCACGGGCGGCCTTGGAAACTTTGAGCAAAGCACTGCGTGGCTGGCAGGTCAGCGGCACTTATCGCCAACGCGGACAAAAATTCAACCGCGCTTGGGACAAAGAAGTCGAACGGCTTTACAATTTGGACACCGGCCTGCCTGTCAACCAAGGCGCGGTCGTCGGTGCGGTGAATGCCTTTGCGCGTCCGCAGGACGTGGTCCTGGGGGCGGCGGGCAGTTTGCCGGGCGATTTGCACAAGCTCTGGCGCACGCGCGATCCCAAGGGTTACCACATGGAATACGGCTACTCATGCATGGGCTATGAAATTGCCGGTGGCCTTGGCGTCAAGATGGCCGCGCCGGATCGCGAAGTTTACGTGATGGTCGGTGACGGGTCGTGGTTGATGATGTCCTCCGAACTGGTCACGGCGATCCAGGAAGGGTACAAGCTGACGGTCGTGTTGCTCGACAACCACGGCTACCAAAGCATCGGCGGATTGTCGCGTGCGATCGGAAGCGGCGGCTTTGGCACCCGCTACCGTTTTCGCAACGAGAAGACAACCCAACTCGATGGGGACTGTGTTCCCGTGGATTATGCCGCCAATGCGCGCAGTCTCGGCGCTCACGTCATCACCGCGCGGGATATTCCCGAACTTAAAACCGCGCTGGCCGAAGCCCGCCGGCAAACGCGAACGACCGTCATTGTGATCGAAACCAACCCGGAACAACGCGTGCCCGGCTACGAATCATGGTGGGACGTGCCCATCGCGGAAATCTCCACCAGCGCTGCCGTCAAGCAGGCGCGAAAGAATTACGAACGCGCCAAAACCAAGGAACGGTACCACCTGTGAAGGTTGACCGTGAATGCCGACCCCCTGACCATGATTAAGACCATCAAGCCTGCGACTATGATTCCTGTCGCCAATGCGCCCTGTTCGTGGGGTGTGCTCGAATTTGATCTGCCCGGCAAGGCGCTGGGTTATGCCCAGGTCCTCGATGAAATCAAAGCAACCGGTTACACCGGCACGGAGTTGGGTGAGTGGGGATTCATGCCGACCGATCCCGCGAAACTGCGTGGTGCGTTGCAGGCACGCGAACTCACGTTACTCGGCGCATTTGTGCCCGTGGCTTTCGCAAATGAGTCGGCCCATGCGGACGGCGAGGCGCGGGCCATGAAAACTGCGCGCTTGATGGCCGAAGCCATGGGGCCGCTTCCGTTTATTGTGCTGGCAGACGACAACGGCAAGGACGCGACTCGAACCAAACTCGCGGGTCGCATCCGTTCGGAGCAGCGCTTGTCGAAACAGAAATGGGAGACGTTCAGCAAAGGGGTGGACCGCGTGGCGGATGCGGTCCGCCGCCAGACGGGTTTGCGCAGTGTGTTTCATCATCATGGCGCCGGCTTTGTCGAGACCCCTTGGGAAATCGAGCAACTAATGAAGTTGACCGACCCAAAACTCGTCGGTCTTTGCTTCGACAGCGGCCACTATCGTTTCGGCGGTGGGGGCGATCCGCTGCTGGCTTATCGGCAGTTCAAAGACCGTATCTGGCACGTCCACTTCAAAGACTGCAGCCCGCAGGTGCATGAGCAATCGCGCCGGAACGAGTGGAATTATATTGAGTCGCTCAAGCACGGCATTTTTTGCGAACTCGGCAAAGGCGACATTGATTTCAAAACATTCGCCGCCGAATTGCAGCGGAACGGCTACCCCGGTTGGATTGTTGTGGAACAGGATGTTTTGCCCGGCATGGGCGCGCCCAAGGGATTTGCGCGACGCAACCGGGAATTTCTGCGCACCTGCAACCTTTAGTATTATTTTGTGAACACAAAAAGCATCAACCTTGGCGTCATCGGCGCCGGAAGAATCGGTAAAATTCACGCGGAGAATCTCGCCACCCGCATCCATGGCGCGCGGCTGGCCGGCGTGGCGGATGTCAATCTCGCTGCCGCCCAAGAGGTGGCCGGCCAGTTTCATGTCCCGCTCGCCACGGCTGACTATCGCCAGTTGCTCGCTGCGCCGGACATTGATGCCGTTGCGATTTGCACCGCCACCGCCACACACGCCGAAATCATTCAGGCGGCGGCTGCGCAGGGGAAACACATCTTCTGCGAGAAGCCCATTGATTTGGATCTGCAACGCATCCAGCTAGCCCTCGATGCCGTCAGCCAGGCGGGCGTCAAATTCCAGGTCGGCTTCAACCGCCGTTTTGATCCCAGTTTTGCCAAAGCCCGTGACCTGGTGGCCACCGGAAAAATTGGCGCACCCCACCTGATGCGGATTACCAGTCGCGATCCGGCGCCGCCCCCGCTCGCTTACGTGAAAGTCTCCGGCGGCATTTTTCTGGACATGACCATTCATGACTTCGACATGGTGCGATTTCTGAGCGGCAGCGAAGCCGTCGAAGTTTTTGCGATCGGCGCGTCGCTCGTCGATCCGGAGATTGGCCGTGCCGGGGATGTGGATACCTGCGTGGTGACGCTTCGGTTGGCGAACGGCACTTTGGCAACCATCGATAACAGCCGCCGGGCGGTTTATGGCTACGACCAGCGCGTGGAAGTATTTGGCGCAGCGGGGATGGTGGCGGTAGCCAATCGCACGCCGGACAACCATGTCCTGCTGAATGCGGAAAGTGTCTCCTCGGCCAAGCCGGAGTATTTTTTCCTCGAGCGTTACGCGGAAGCCTACGTGGCCGAGTTGCAACAATTCATTGATTGCATTCACAACGGCAGCATCCCTTCGGTGGGGGGAAAAGATGGGCTGATGGCCGTCGTCCTGGGCCTGGCAGCTAAAAGATCATTGCAAGAAAACCGCCCGGTGAAGGTGAGTGAGATTTATTGATCGCTCAACAATCAACCCGCGCTGGTTGCAAACCCAAAAAGCGGATCAACTCAGAATTGGCCATTTGAACGTGAACGTAAGCGCAATGCGTTTGCGGGTTTCCTGCGCCGCGCGGGCGGCGGTGATGATCTCCAACCCATGCAGCGCCTGCTCCGGCGTGACGAGCAATTCCTTTCCGGTGACGCGGCATTCGGCGGCCAACGCCGCGCCTTGCTGCCAGATGTAGCCTTCGCATCGATCGCGTGTCGCTCAAGCTTTGGCTCTTTGTGCGTGGCGAGGTCCACGCCCTGCGGTGCCCAATCGTAACCCACCAGACCGAGGAACCCGCTCGAACCGACAATCGTGATCGTATGCCGCTGCTCACCGCTGCCATCGTGGCCGTGCGGGTTGAAGTAATTGAAACTCGACTGCACATGCGAGATCACGCCTTGGCCGTGATCAAGCAAAACCAGCGCGTTGTCTTCCTCCGTGACCTTGATCTTCCCCTTGCCGGTGATGTCGCGCTCCGGGGTGACGATGCTGAGCATGGCGGTGACATGCTTCGCGGGTACCAGCAAACCGGTCAGCGACGTCAGATTGTAAACCGCCAGGTCCGGCATGCTGCCGCCGCCCTTCTCGAAAAAGAACGAAGACCAGTTCGGCCCTTCGTGGCCGTAGTCGGCATGCGCCGCCGCCACGCGTCCCAACGCGCCTTGCCCGAGTGTCTGCGCCATGAACGCGAACTGTGGACTTTGCACGGTGATCGGCGCGCCCCATAGCCGTCGTTGCTTCTGCTGCGCCAGGCGTAGCAGTTCCTGACCCGCGGCAAGGGAGTTGGCAATGGGCTTTTCGCTCCAGACATGTTTGCCGGCTCCGAGCGCCTGCCGGTTTATATATTCGTGCTCCTGCATGTCGGTAAGATCAATGAGGAAATCGAACGGTTCGCCCGCGAGCATCTGGTCAATGTGCGGGCATTGGTGCGCCACCTTGAACTGCTCCGCGGGCTGGCGGGCGCGTTCGGGTCGGATGTCGCACAGGCTCACGACCTCGACATAAGGACATTTAGTGAGCACTGGCAGGTAAGAACCCGACACGCTGCCGCACCCGATCAGGCCGGTTCGAATGCGCTTTGGCAGCGCGGTCACGGTACCCGTCACCACGGCGGCGCCAGCGAGCAGGGCTGTTTTTAAAAATCACGACGGTTCAGTTGATGAGATGGAGTGGGCATAGGTTTAATTGTGCTGCTATGGATGTTCCGTCTGGTTTTGAAAACGATCAAACGCGAGTCGCGGCCAACACTGCGCGTTAGGTTAAGCGTGTTCGTTTCAGTGAACCTAATCTCAGATAAGCACTCGCGCCAGGAATGATCCCGTTCATGGCATCCGGTATCTGCTTTCAGCCCTGCATTCCAACGCCGGGCAGGCGGTTGATATTCGATCAACCGCTGCCCGGGTAAGCAGATTTTTAATAAGGCCGGACCAGACGATAGTACGCCCCTGCGCTGGAAGCTGGCTCGCTTACGCTGCTGGCACCGTTGCTGCCAGGCACATCCTGCCAGTTGGGACTGGTGAGACTGGTGGTTTTCTGAAGTTTGGTGCCAGCAGCGCCGCTCCAAGTAACGCTCACGTTGCCACCGCTCCTGACAATGCTGGTAAGCTTGACCGCTGGCAGGCTGTAAAGGCCGACATCGTCCACGCCGAAGTACCAACTGTCCGTTCCCGCATGAGCGAAGCGGAGGCGGATCTTGGGCTGATTGTCAGCCTGCGGCAGGCGAAAGATTTCAACCCGCTTGGATTCAACGGTGTTGTCGTCCACCCGCTTACTGATGTAGGGCGCCAAGGTGGCCCACTGGTTAGACGCCACGCCGATGAAGGCGCCATAATAGCCACCAACGGTTTCCGTGCTCACCGGGTCAATGTACTGGGCGACACCCCCGGGGATGTTCGTGAAGGTAGTCAGGGCATCGATGGAGCCGTCCAGGTTGGTCGCCACTGCCGGGCCGTTGAGCAGGTAAACGATCGGTAGCCAGTTTGTTCCCAGGTTGGTCGAGTATTCCACCGAAGCTATGCTGTCTTGATTCTGCTCCCACAGACTGTGGAATGAAAGATAGACGTTGGTTTTGCCCGTGAGGTCGAAGTCCGGCGAGAACAAATACATGATCTGGCCCAAGGCATCGCGGCGATAGCCGGAATTGCCGAAGGCCATGCCGCCGGTCGCCAGATTGCGCTGGAACACGCCGTTGACGACGTTGGAAGGATTAACCGAAAGCACGCGCTGGTAATCCTCTCCGTAGCCAGCTGGTTGGGTTAAACCGTTAAACAAGTCACTGTAGGTGTCAAAGGTGCCAGTGAAACGTGCTGCGTCCACCACGGTCCAGTTGGTGTACGCCGCAGAATCCAAGTTGGTCACGGTGATGTTTGGCTCCGATGTCGGATCTCGCTGGGTATCGAGATTTATCCCGGTCCATCCGGCGGGCAGGCTGCCTTCCGCCGTACTGTTGAAGTTTTCCAAGACGATGGGGGCCGGCAATTGGATGTTCACATACGCAGCCACAGTGTATTCCACTACATTGGTGTAAGTCTTCGCGGGCACTCCATCGTCATTGTAGGTCAAAGTGTAACGGTTGGTGGAGCCGCTGGGCAACAGGCCCGCCAACTGATAACCTACCGTGGTCAGGCCGGCGTCCTGCGTAATCGTTGGGGCGGGCGCCACAGCGCTGCCATTAAATTTTAACTGAATGGTGCTGGTGTTGATGGCCGTTGTGAGATTCGTGATTGTGGCACGATACAGATAGTCGGGGGCCACGCTGACCTGGCCATTCGCCGGCGTCAGGGTAACAACCTGCGGCCCGACCGCGAACTCGGTTTCGGGCAGTTGGGCAAAGGTGATATCGTCCGTGGCAATGTTACCGCCGGCACCCTCAATTTCTCCGGCACCAGGAGCGGAAGCCACCCGGGTCAAGCGTAGGGTGAGTGTCTGACCGATGTGTCCGGTGTAGTTGATGCTCACCGGAATCTTCGTGCTCTCGGAGAGAAAATTGACGTTGACCGGTCCACTCGCAACAACGGAGTTGGTCACGACCGTGACATCGTAGGCATAGCGCTCGTTGGAGACGTAGTACGGATGAAAATTAAAGGATTTGATGACGACGGCGGCTGCGGGGCTGTTGGGGGCAAAGACCAGTTCGTGGAATGTGCCAACGGTGGAGGCGTTCAACTGGCCAGCGGACCAAACCGAGTCAACATAGTAATCCCATCTCACGGCTCCAGACGCCGGCCAAGTCAAACCGATGTTCGGTGTGCCGAAACCATTGACAGTGACACCATCGCTGGAACTGGCGGCCGCGTCGCCAAAGGTCTGGAGAATCGTCGCATTCTGCGCTTGACCCGCCGGGCGGATGTCAAAATCCAGAATGGTGTCGGCCTGGGCACCGCGGCCGAGGAATACCCCGAGCGCGGCGAGCGCGAGGGGGCAAAGGTTGGTTTTTTTCTTCATAGGTTTGTCATGGGTTGCTGGCTTTGGTTGTCAGAGTTATTCAACTTGGGAAAAATGTTATGTTTATGGCGCACATACCACCGGGAATTTGCCGTCGAGGCCGGGGACATTCCATTCGGTCAAAATCTTTTCACCCTCCGGCGAACTTACCGGATACCATTCGATGGCATCCACACGGCATACGAAACGGAAGGCGTTGCGCGCGTTGCGCGGGAGCGGGTCCGTCTGGCCGGCTCGCACCTTTTCGAGCTGCTGCTTGTACTCAGGCGCATACTTCTCGAGGTAAGCAATTTTACGACTGGCCTTGGCCTTGGGATTGTCACCGAGGGTGACAACGACGGCGCGCACAGCGTCTTCCTCGGCATCATTGAGTCCCCGAATCGGGGGCAGAGCCTCGCGCGAGGCCGCAAAAAGCTTCTTCTCGCTCAGGTCGTAAAAGAAGGTCTGTTCGGAAACGCCATCGCCTTGCCGCAAGAAGCGAATAACCATATAAGCGGCGACGGCGAGCAGCGTCACCGCCAGCACCAATTTAAAAATATTGGATCGGTTCATGGCCTGGCGAGCGGGTCGGTTCAGTGCGGATCGGCCTTAACGGACCACCAGCACTCATTCAAGTTGCACGGGATGCGGCCGGCATCAAGCAGCGCTGCACTGCCATCGGCCAGAGCATAATTGGATCGGCGGTTGTGCCGCACGGCGCCCTTGTCGCCTTGAGCCACCCGGTTGAAGCCCGGCGTATTCGGCGCATCATATTTCCAAATCCACCAGCGATCGTTCGGCCACTCGTTCCGAATGTCGCTATGCCCGTCACCGAACAAAATCACCTGGGAAGGTCGCTGGATGTTGGCCCAACGGCAGACGTTTTTCTCGTAGGAGCGGCCGAAGGGGGGCGGGGCGCCGCCATTTTCCCAATGCACGTTGACCGCGGCAATTCCACTGAGCAGTTTGATTTCACCATTCACCGGGAGGCCGGCCAGTTCCGGAGCGGGCGGCAGCTTGTCCCGTTGGCCTTGGGAATAAACCTCCTTTTGTTCCACCGGACAATCGTACACTTGCTTGTTCTTGCCCACGAAATTGAAAATATAGGAACGCCAACTGGTTTCGAACCCGGCCGGCAAACTGTCCTGAATTGGCGGCATCCATTGATTGCTGTCGTCGGCGTACAGGTGAGTTCCCAACACAAGTTGCTTCATGTTGTTGAGGCAGGAAATTTGTTGGGCCTTCCCTTTCGCCTTCGACAACGCGGGCAAAAGCATGGCGGCGAGAATCGCAATGATGGCAATCACCACGAGCAGTTCGATGAGCGTAAAACCGGTGGCCCGTTGCCAGCGCTTCGTTCCCGGCGCACGCCCCGGGGCGTTGGTTGGAATTGGTTGCACTGGATGCATATTTTTCTCGCAACTGACGTGTGACAATTTATGCCAACCTTAACCCGAAACAACCCCCTTTCTTGGGGGTGTTCCAGGTATCCTCAATGCCATCAAACTCGGGCAATTTTTTCAAAGGGCGGTGCGTTCGCAGCCCTGGTTATTCGTAGTCATAGGCCTTGATGAACGGATCAAGTTTTACCACCCAAGGCGCCAGATATTTTTGATAATTCCGCCACCGGCCCACTGCGGTCTTGAAGACCGGTTTGGTCACCTCCGCGTAGCTGGGAGAACGGAGGGGCTTGCTGCGCGCATGTGCGTGGAAACGTAATACCTCTTCACTCCATGGGACTTCTAGAAAGGACAACACCCGGCGGCTGGCCGCTTCCAAATTTTCGACGGCATCTTCGTAACGGATTTCCATCCAGGCGTTCCGCAGCTTGGGCAGGAGGGTTCGCCAGAAACCCATCACGGACGCATATTGGGCGACCGTGCCTTCGAGGCTCAGGTAGGCCGAGCTGACTGGATTCAGTGACAACGGCTGCATGAAACAACTCAGACAGACATCCCGAGGGTCGCGAATCGCCACCAGAAACTTGGCCTCCGGAAAGATCCGCACCACCGCCGGGATGAGCACGTTTAACGCGGGATTTTTATCAATGAGCAGCTTGCCATCGGTCATTTTTCCGGTAAAAAGTTCGGTGCAGTGGAAATAGTCTTGCCGCGATTGCTGGAGCGCGCGGACCGGGGACGACTCCAACACCTGTAGCACCGAAGCCTCCGGCGAAAATCCCCGGCTGAGGGGAAGATAAGCTTCGTCATGCAAAATATGAGTTTCTTCGGCGGTAACGACGTCCGGATGCGAGTCGAGTACTTGCTCCAACAGCGTTGTGCCCGAGCGGGGGTGACCGCAAAGCACCGCCAGCCGCCGGGCGGGTGGTAGCGCTGCTTGAGTTTCAAACCACCGTTCCAAAACGGAAGCCGAAATCGTCACCTCCATTTCTCGCACCCGGGCTTGAATCCCTTGCAGGATCCTGAGCGGCGTTGCGGATGCGGGGCGCAGCAAAGTTTTCGCCGCCAAGAACGCGCCCATAGCTTCATCGTAACGGCCCTGGCGATCCAGGACGTTGCCCAATTCATACCACGACCGGGTGCGCGTCGGCACATCGGCGAAGGATTTCGTCAGCAGCGAACGGAGCAGCCCCTCAGCTGCCTCGAGTTTGCCGCCAAGGCGACTCAAGCGCGCCCGAGTCAGCAATGCCGCCGGGTGCTCGACGTTCGCAGTCAACGCCCGATCCACCCAATGGGTCGCTTCCGCGAGGCGTGCGTGGCGTTCGTTGAGTTCTGCCAACGTGACGAACACACTTGGTGCGGCGCCGTTTTGTTCCGCCGCCCGCTCGAAGTAGCGCTTGGCCATGTCATAACTCCCGAATTCCTGACACCGCCGTCCGGCTTCCGCCAGGGCTTCGGTTCGTTGCGGTGAGACGCGGACGGCTTTTTCGAGACACCGTTCCGCCGCGCCATAGTCATAACGCAAGCCATAGGCCCGGCCCAGATCCAATAATATGCTGACGTTGGCGGGATCCAGCCGGGTAGCGCGCGCCAAGGTATCAATGGTGTGCTGATAATCCTGGCGTTTCCACGCCTCGGCCGCTTCCTCAAACATCCGGGACAGCGAGCCTTTGGAAACCCGGCTTTGTCGTTTCATTGGGTGAAATGATTATGCCGCCCGGTTCGGCATCGCAAGCGGTCAGTTGGATAGAAGACGACGGATTGTGGATCTGGAAAATCTTGACCGCCACCGTTTTGAAGGGCTTACGCGTAGCCGAAGTCGGTGACGAACCGGTCGAGGGTGCCCAGATGCGGCGCCAACCAGCGGGCGTAATTTTTCCAGCGGCCGATGGGACGACGATGGATTGGCTGCGCGACGTCCAGGTAGGTGGGACTGTGTACGGTTTTGGTCGCGAGGCGTTCGCGATAGCCCAACACGGATTCTTCCCACGGCAATTTCAGGAAAATCAGGGCCCGGCGGGCAGCGGCGGGTAGATCCTGCACGACGTCTTCGTAACGAACTTCCAGCCAGGAGGCGGCATCCAACTGTTCGCGCCTTCGCAGCCAGATACCCATGTCCAGCGCGTAGCGGCGGATGGTGGCTTCCCATGTCAAAAAGGAGACACTGGCCGGATTGAGCGGCAGATACTGGAAGTAGCAACTGACGATGACATCGCGCGGGTCCCGCAAAGCAACGAGGAATTGCGATTCGGGAAAGAGCCGCACGAGGGCCGGGATGAACAAAGTGTGCGTCGGGTTTTTATCAATGTGGACGCGGTCGCCGATGGGTTCGTCCAGCGCTTCCTCCATCGCGTCCAAGTAACGCCGGCGCAGGGATTGGAGTTTCACCACAGGGATGCGGTCGAACGCTTCGATGGTGGGCGGCGTATTTTCGTGCGACTCCTTCCAAGAGGAATCCAGAATATCGCGGCTGAAAACCTGGCGCTCCTCGCTGCTAATGACGCCGGAATGTGCGTCGAGGACGTTTTCCAACAGCGTGGTGCCGGAGCGGGGAAAACTCGTCAGGTGCGCGACACGGGTGGGCGGGCCGAGATCATTTTGTTGCGCCCGCCAACGGCGGAAATCTTCGGCGGTCACAGATTCATTAAACCGCTGGAGGTTGCCCAACACCACGTCGGAATGATGTTGGAAGACTTGGGCATGGGCAATTTGGATGTCCTTGCAGCGGGCCATCAGGTTCACGGCCTGTTCGTAGTCGCCCTCCTTATCGGCGATGTCCGCCAAGGCCGCCCAGGCTTGGGCGCGAGAAATGAGATGGACTTGAGAATGTTCAGCCAGTCGTCGGAACCGGGTTTTGGCCTGGCCCACCTCCCCACGGCGACGCAAGAGACGGGCTTGCAGCAGCGAGGCTTCGTAATATGCCGGATTGAGCTTGAGGACGCGGGCCAGCGCCGCTTCCGCTTCCGCCACGCGGTGGCGACGCTCGTAAAGCACGGCGAGTTCGAAATGCCCATCGGCATGGCGGCGGCCCGGCCCGGCTACGTATTCCTCGAAACACTCGATCGCAAGCTCCTCACGATGAATCATGCGAAACGTCTGGCCCAGAATGAACGCCAGATCTGACCGATCGGCGGCAATGGTGCGAAGGCGATCCAGGTATTCCCCGGCGCGCTTGATTTCGTGGCGATGGCCCAAAGCGCGCGCGGTATCCACGAGCGCCGCGATGTTTTGGGGATGCCGCGCGGCGGTTTCGACGAATAGTTTTACGGCGGCATCGAAACGGTTGGCGATCCAGAGGGCGCGGGCCCGCTGAAGCTCGGGTAACTCTGCCTGATTCTTACTCTTCGAGGCCATCAGCGGTTGGTCTTGGGGGGAATGCCAGCCCAAAAACAAAAACGGCCTCCGCACCGGCAGAGGCCGCCAAGGTTATTGTGGCCGGACCACAAAATAGAACTTTCAGCGGCGGCGGCGAGCCAAAGCCACCAAACCACCGCCCAGAGCCAACAGCACCACAGAGGTCGGTTCGGGCACAGCGTTGATCGTGAAATTTATGTTGTCCATGTAGCCGTCAATGGCGGTGCCGCCCGCCGTCTTGACATCAAAGATCTGGACGGTCGCAAACCGCGCTCCCAGTGGAACGATTCCAGCCAGGGAATCCGCCCCCCAGTCTTTCGCATTGGTGTAATTGCCGATGGCCCCAGTGGGCAACGCGGCCGTAAATGCGTCCCCGCCAATCCGGATGGAGGAACCGATCGGACTGCTGGCGGCATCGAGGAACTGGACGGAAAGAGTGGCATAGTCGCCCTGCACCAGATAACTGCTGAACTGGGCGTAGAGATTGTAGCTGATGGTCCCGCCATCAATCTCGCCGCCGGTGATCCCGCCGGTAAGCAGGTTGATGGGGGCGCCGGAGGAGAAAATGTTGGTGGACACCGAGCCGTTAATGCCCGGCCCGCCTTTCATGTATTGCAGCCCGCCTCCGGGCGTAAGCAAGTTGGGTAAGGTATAGTTCGCAGAGTAGTTGTAGGTGCCTGTGCCAAATACGTTGACGGCGCCCTCAAAGTTTTCGGAAAGCAACGTGACCGCCTGGGCATCCCCAATGAATGAAAACGAACCCGCAAGAATCGCCAGCCCTGAACAAACCGGAGTGATAACAGATCTTTTTCGCATACAAGTGTTAGGTGTTGAATGGATGGTTTAGCAGCCGTCTGATTAAAATTTCAACGGGCGTATTTTCCACGACCCGGTTTTTTGGTGACTACGGCTACTGTAATCAAGGGCAGACTAACAGGTTCTTTTTAAAATGTACCCCCCCAATATGGCCGGGGAAATCTCAGGTTGAAATTGGCGTGCGAGGGCGTGCGCGCAAGGGCGCGGTTGAGGCGGATCATCCGCCGGGACGATTGCTCTCTTCCGCGCCCCGGTTTTCAGCCCCAGCCTGCGAAGGTGGCGTGCCGCCGTTGGCGGCTGAATCGCAAGCCGAACACGGTGAATCGGCCTCGGGGTGCGAGCGGCTGGAGCTTTTCACTATTCCTGGCGCACAGGTTTCTCCGGTATTTGATTGTGGGCTATGGCCAGTCCGACTTCGGATGCGGAACCCTTGCTTGCGCCGTTTCACCTTCGGCTTTATTTATTCTTGGTGTCCAAGCAGCGTCCAAGCAAAAGCACATCGCGGCGTCCGGTCGTTTCAAGCAAACCTTCGCTGACCGGCTTCCAAGCGGTTTATTGGCGCCGGCGGCTCTTCAAAAATACTTTTACCCGTGCCGGCCAACGCACGGCGCTCAGCGGGTGGTCGGTCAAAATTCAACATCAGGGGCGGCGGCGAACTTTCTCGTTGACCGCTGCGAATCGGGCGACGGCCGCGCGCGAGGCGTGGCAGATTTACCGGAAGATTGTTGCGCCGGGTCGAGGAGCGATCGCCCGCCTACGGACTGGTATAAACTCCGAGCTTGCGTCCCTCCCGCCCAAAACACCGCGTGAGCTGCGGGTCGTAAAAGATGCCGCATATTGGCAACCTCGTTTGCTCCATCGAAAATATCTCGAACTGACCCATGCCGATGCGACCGAGGAATTTTCGGTGCGGGTGGAGCACGCCGGAACGAGCTATTACTTTCGCCTGGGCACCAGCAATGCCGAGCGAGCTGCCGCGCAAGCCGCCAGCATCCATCGGATGGTTACTCGCCAGGGATGGGAAGCGGCCAACGAGCGGTTTCGCCGCGAACTAACCGTCGCTTTTCGTTGGGCCGACAATCCGGTGGCCTGGACCTACACGACCATCCACACGCACGCTCCTGCCCTACATGAGCCGCCGGTCGCCGCGTTCGCTAGTCAAACCCAGCCACTGAACGTCGCCGTCGTTGAATCCGATGCCGGGATTCGTCATACCCTGGCGGGCAGCATTAACGGCCAGGCCGGATTTTGCTGCGGGACCACCTTTGCGAATGTAACCGAAGCGATCCAAGGGATACGCCGCCGGCCGATCCAGCTCGTTTTAGCGAATCACAGTCTGGCGGACAAACCTGGAACCGAAGGTCTGGACACATTGAAATCCGTCGCGCCGGGAGTGGCCAGCCTGCGCTACTCGGTGTACGAGGACAGCGATCAATTGTTTGCGTCCGTTCCGGGTGGCGTCGCCGGTTATCTGTTGAAACGCACGCCCCCTAACAAGATCCTCGAGCCGGTCGCCGACACTTTGGGCAAGGGCAAGCTCCCCGGTGCGGAAATGGCCGTTTGTGTCCAGCAATACTTTCGCCGGGTCCTGCCGCCCTTGCCCGACAGCGGGGGCATCCAGGCGATGTCACAACTGACGCATCGCGAACATGAGGTCTTGGCGCTGTTGAGCAAAGGCTATCTGGACAAGGAAATCGCCGATGCCCTGCGCATCAGTATTTGGACGGTCCATGGCCATGTGAAAAACATCTTTGAAAAACTCAACGTCCATAGTCGCACCGGAGCGGTCGTAATGTTCCTGCAAAAATGAAACCTGGGCGCGCGCGGATTCCGGTCACGCATGGCTGGCCGAGGGCCCTCCCCTAAAAGAAGGCATTGCGGGAACTCGTTGGAAGCCTAACGTGGCATCAATCAAACGGGCCAGTTTAGGTCGGCTCGCATTAATTTTCCCCAACCTGAAGCTATGAAATATATCTGCCGAACGTCCCTCCAGAAGGCGGCGGGCGGAAGTCCGCAATCCGACCGCCGTTTTACGCCCGTCGCCCTCCGGCTTCTGACGTTCGCCTGGCTGGGCCTGTTCGCTCACCTGCCGGCAAGCCTGACCTCGGCGCTGGCGGGGCCAATTTCCCTGCCGCCGCCGATCTATCTTGAAACCTTCGATGCGGTGGCGGAAGGCGGCCTGCCGGCGGGTTGGTCGCGCACGAACTATTCGACACTGCCGGCCACAAATTTCAATCTGAATGATTTGGCCTCGGCCTCCTATGCCGGTTGGGTGGTGGTGGATCGCAGCCGGTTCACTTCCAATTTTCTGGCCTACACCAGTCACACGCCCACGGATTATTCCCGTGTCTTGTCCGCGAATCCGGCCAACGTGGTCAACGGTCAGGTGGTGACGAATCTGGCGCAGGGGAAATTCGTGTTCTGCACTTCGGGTTATCGCGAGGGCAGCCAGATCCAATATCTGTGGTCGCCGGATTTCGATCTGACGGGTCAAACCAACGTCTATGTTTCGTATCACAGTCTCTTTGAACAAAACCAGGATAGCTTTGGCGCGGTGGAGTATTCCGTGAATGGCGGTGTCACTTGGTTGCCCGTCGTGTATCTGCTTGACGGATCGGACGTGCTCCCGGCTGGAAATGGCAGCGTGGATGCCGTCAAAACATTGACCAATCGCTACTCCGATGTGGCTACGAACTTTATCGGTGGAATGTCGAACGGCGGATATTACGGCGCCTTCATCGCCGCGCCCATCACTCCGGCGTTGGCGCCCTACATCAGCGCGCGGGTGGACGATAATCCAGTGGAATCCAAGCGCGTGGAATTATTCCGACTGACCGCAGCGGACAACCAACCCGTCGTGCGCTTCCGTTTCGCCCATGCCGGCGCGGATAGTTGGTACTTCGGCGTGGATAACTTCGGGCTTTACAGCATTACGCCCGGCGCCCTCCCGGTCATTTCGGATGCGCCGCCCAGCTTGAATGTCAGCGTGGGTTCGACGGCTACTTTTGCGGTCACGGCTGGCGGCGCGCCACCGCTCAATTACCAATGGCGGATGAACGGCACAAACATTCCCGGCGCCACCAACGCTACTTATGCCCTCTCGCCCGTGAGCAGCTCAAATCAGGGAGTTTACACCGTGGTCGTGAGCAACAATTCGGGCGCCGTTGAAAGTGGCGGTGCGAGCCTGACGGTTTACGTGCCTTTCGTAACGGGACAATGGGATTTTGATTTCGGCGACCTGCGGGCGACGGTGGGCGCGGAGTTGGAATATCTCGCCGATACCGCGGTGATCACGAGTTTTCCGGGAGTGACGATCATCGGCCATTCGGCGCAGGTGATGGGTTTCGGCAGCAACGCCATCAACCAGGGTTGCTATTTGCGCCACGGAGCCAAGCCCAACGGCGGCGGCCAGTTCGTCAATCAATACACGTTGCTCCTGGACGTGATGTATCCCGCGACGAGCAGCGACGAATGGCGGGCGTTGTTCCAAACCGATCCATTCAACCACGCCGGCAACGATGCGGAATATCTGGTTGGCAGTCTCGGCGCGTTGCCGGCGCCAAACGGCATCGGCGCCGATGGCCAGTTCGACAGGCCCTTGGCGCCGGACACCTGGTATCGCCTGGCGTTCGCGGTGGACCTGACGGCGCCGGCGGGCCGGCAGCTTACCAAATACGTAAATGGCGTGCCTGTCGGCAGCCAGTCGTTGTCGGGCGGCGTGGATGGTCGTTACGCCTTGGGGCCGACGGCCCAGCTCTTCACTTCCGGAACAGGTGGTTTCACGCAGCCGGGTTTCGTGAATAGCATTCAGTTCGTGAACGGTTGGATGGCGCCTGGCGCCATTGCTGCACTTGGCGGGCCGACGCCAGATGGCCTGCCGCCCGGCAACGCCGCTATCCGGATCACCAACCTGACTAACAGCGCGGCTTCCATCACCCTGAACTGGACGGCGCCCGACGGCGCGTGCTTCGTGGAGCAGGTGACGAACTTGGTTGTCCCAAATTGGCAGTTGGTCGCCAGCGCGATCACCAATCGCAGCCTTACCGTTCCCATCGGCGGCACGCCGGTGTTTTACCGGGTCGGCCAGTTCAAGCCGGACATCCTCGTCGGCCAGTTGCCAGGCGGGGAACAATCCATTCCGTCGAAACAAATCCTCCGCGCGGCGGGGAAACAAATCCAGTTCGGCGGCCGGCCCGTGGACCTTGTGCTCTCGCCCGACGGGAAATTCGTTTACATCAAGAATATCAACAACCTGCTCGTGGTGGATGCCACGACCTGGACGGTGGTGCAAACCGCGAGTTATCCCGGCAGCGGCGCTTCGATGCACGGGATCGCGATGCGCCACAGCGGTTCGCATGTGTATGTCACCGGTGCCGGAAATGAACTCTACGAATGGGCCGTCGCGACCAATGGTATGGTCACCTTTTCGCGCACCATCCCAATGCCCACCGGCTCGTATCCCTGCGGCCTCGCGATTGCGGCCGACGATTCCAAAGCGTACGTGTGCCTTTCCATCGCCAACAAGCTGGCCGTCGTGAATCTTGCCAGCGGCGCCGTCACGCAGCAGATCACCGTGGGCATTGCGCCGTGGGACATGGCTCTCTCCTCGGATGGCAACACTGCTTACGTTTCCGACTGGGGCGGTCGCTTCCCGACGGGCGGCGACCTGACCGCGCCTTCCGCCGGTACGCCGGTGGTGGTTGACAGCCGCGGCGTGGCGGCGAGCGGCGTCGTGTCTTTCGTAAACCTGTTAACCGGTCTGGAAACCGCGCAGACGGCGACCGGGTTGCATCCGTGCGATTTGGAATTGAGTACGGATGGCCTGACGCTTTATGTGGCCAACGCAAATTCCGACACCGTGAGCGTGATCAACACCGTGACCCGGGCCGTGAAGGAAACCATTCTGGTGCGGCCCGATCCCACGTTCCCGTACGGCAGTGCGAGTACGGGCCTGACGCTGAGCAAGGATGGCACGCGTTTGTTCGTGACCAGTGGCGGGAATAACACCCTTGCCGTGGTCGAACTCCCGAACGTGCAACACTCAAACAGTCTCGTCCAAGGATTTCTGCCGACCGATTGGTATCCGGGCGCGGTGGTGGTGGACCGCAATCATCTTTATGTGGCCAACGTGAAGGGCCTTGGGAGTCGCCTCGGCCAGCCCGTCTCTACCGCCTGGCAAATTGGCGCGCACCTCGGCACCGCCAACAAGATTCCAATCCCCGGAGCGGAGTCGTTGAGCAAGTACACCGCGCAGACTTTCGAGGATGGTCGCGTCCCGCAAATCAAACAGGCCCAGCAGTCGCCGCTCGCCGGCCAGTTGCCCGTGCCGGTGCCGCGGCGCCGGGGCGAGCCTTCACTGTTTGAACACGTCGTTTATATTTTGAAGGAGAACAAAACTTATGATCAGATGTTCGGGGATCTCCCCCAAGGCAACGGGGATCCCAGCCTCTGCCTCTATCCGCAGTTGGTCTCCCCCAACCATCACGCGCTCGCTTTGCAATACGTGTTGCTCGACAACTTTTATTGCAACGGCGTCCTCTCGGCGGACGGCCATTCCTGGAGCACGGAGGGCAATAGCACCGATCATCTGGAAAAATCTTTCGGCGGTTTCAGTCGCAGCTATACCTTCGGCGACGATCCGCTCACCTATTCCTCGACCGGTTTCATCTGGAACAACGTCCTGCAGCACGGATTGACCTTTCGGAATTACGGCGAAATGGATTACGCTTCGACCGCACCCGCCAAGACGTGGTTGCAAATCTACCAGGATTACACGAACCACACCGACACGATCCGATACGTCCAGAACATCGGCCTCGCGGCGTTGCGACCCTACAGTTCGACAAACGTCCCGGGCTGGAATTTGGACATTCCGGATGTCGTACGGGCGCGCGGCTTTATCAAGGAACTCAATGCCGCCCAATCCAACGGGGTCTGGGCCACGTTCCATTTTCTTTACCTGCCCAACGATCATACCGGTGGCTCACCTTCCGCTCGCGCGCAGGTCGCCGACAACGATCTGGCCCTCGGCCAGGCAGTGGAAGCCATTACCAGGAGCAGCTTCGCCAGCAACACTGTGATCTTCGTCATCGAAGACGATCCCCAGAGCGGTTACGACCATGTGGACGGTCACCGCTCGCTCTGTCTCGTCATCAGCCCCTACACCAAGCGCGGTCAACTCATCAGCAACTTCTACAACCAAGCCGGCGTTCTGCACACGATGGAGCGCATCCTCGGTCTGCCGCCCATGAACCAGCAGGACGCCATGGCGCCTTTGATGTTTGAGTGTTTCACCAACGTCCCCGACTTCACGCCTTACACCGCGTTGCCAAATAACATCCCGCTGGCCGAAAGTGTCGCCGGAGCAAACAATTTATCCCCCAAGCAGCGTTACTACGCGAAGAAGGTTCAGAAGATGGATTTCAGCAAACCCGATCGAATCAATGACGACATATTCAATCGCTACATCTGGCACTCGATCAAAGGCGACGCCCCTTATCCGGCCAAATTCGTCGGCGGCCATGGCAAAGGGTTGATGTCACTCGGTTTGGTGCTCGTGAAGAACGCGAAGGACGATGATGACGACTGATTCAGCGGCGGGGTGTTCTTCCACATAGTCGGGCAATAACGCTGCACGCCGGTCGCCGAGGTCGCCCCCAAAACAGGTCATTGAGACCAGGAATAATTCTTCCTACGATGCGGCCGCAAATATGCAGCGTACTGGAAATAAATTTCGATCGGGCGGGCGGCCGAAAAGCAATCCGCGCCACCGGCGCAAAGTCGGCGCGGCGGCAACCGGGTTGGTCGAGTCGTTGTTGGCCGAATGTCGCCCGGGCTGGGCGTTGCCCGGCCGATTTCATTCCGACGAAACGGTGTATCGTGCCGACCTTGACCGGGTTTGGCGAACCGGCTGGTTGTTCGCCGGTCATACCTGCGAGATTCCCAAGCCGGGCGATTATTTCACCCTGCAAGTGGGTGCCGATCCGCTCATTGTGATTCGTGGTTCAAACGGCGTCATTCATGCCTTGCACAATGTGTGTCGTCATCGTGGCTCGCCCATTTGCGACGCGGCGGAGGGTCACGTCGCGCGACTGGTTTGTCCGTATCATCAATGGGCGTATGGGCTGAACGGCGACTTGCTCTCCTGCCGCGGCATGCACGATCTGGATAAATCCCAGTTTGGGCTGAAGCCAGTTCACGTGCGGGAGGCGGAAGGTTTGATTTACCTCTCGCTGGCGGCTGACCCGCCCAGCTTCGAACCCGCCCACGCCATGCTCGCGCCGCTCGCGCGGCCCCAGGGCTTTGGTCGGGCGAAGGTCGCCAAAGTCGTTGATTATTTGGTCAAAGCCAATTGGAAACTGGTCTGGGAAAATAATCGCGAGTGCTACCACTGCAATCTCAACCACCCGCAATACATCAAGGCCAACTTCGACCACTACAATGCGGACGACACCACCCCGCGCATCAAACGGGAAATTGATGAAGTG
>JANYBF010000455.1 GCA_025360895.1 Verrucomicrobiota bacterium | reverse complement strand
GTGGTTTGTGGCGTTCTTGATTCCGTTCATCGGGATCGTGGCGTATATCCTGTGGTGTGTGAAAATTGCCAAGGCGTGCGGTAAGGGCACTTTGGTGGCCTTGCTCCTGATTTTGCCCGGAGTGAACTTGCTGGGATTTCTTTACCTGGCGCTTTCCAGGGGCAAGGGCCACAGTCAACCAGAAGAAGCAGTCACGTCGCCGCCCCGTCACTCGATGGTCTTGGGCGAAGCTTGAGCCGCCGCTGGTGAACGGTGTGGAATTATTCCTTTGGGCCGGTTAGGACAGAAAACCCAGCGCCCGCGCGGCGCAGACCAAGCCGTAGGCCACCAGCCCACTGGCCGGAATCGTCAAAACCCACGCCCACAGAATCCGTTCGACCACGCTCAGTTTGAGCGCGTTGAAACCTTTCGCGCAGCCGACGCCCATGATGGAAGTGGTGATGGCGTGGGTGGTGGAAACGGGCATGCCGAAATGCGCAGCGGCGAGCAATACCGTCGCGCCGGTGGCTTCCGCCGCGAAACCGTTCACAGGATGGAGCTTCACCATTTTGTGGCCAAGGGTGCGGATGATGCGCCAGCCGCCCGCCGCCGTGCCCGCCGCCATGGTCAGGGCGCAGGTGACCTTGATCCAAACCGCAATCTCCAACGGCCTGCCCGCCGTCGGTTCGGGCGTGTGCAGGAAAGCAAGCCAGTCCGGCAAATCCTGGAAAACACCCGCCGTGGTCGCAGCCACAAGGGCCAGCGCGATGATGCCCATGGTTTTTTGGGCGTCGTTGGTGCCGTGACTGAAGCCCATGTAGGCGGCGCTGAACAATTGCAATTTTCCAAAAACGCGATTGACGGTCACCGGCCGCCAGTTACGCAGGAGGAAATAGAGCAGGCCCATGAACAAGAAGCCAACGACAAAGCCCATCACCGGTGAAGTGACCATGGGGAGGACGACTTTCCAAAGAATGCCTTTGCCTTCCCACCAGTGATCTTTGCCCGGAATGCTCCAGACGATGATGCTCCATTTGTTGTGCGCCGCCGCGAGACAAGCCCCACATAGCCCGCCCACGAGCGCGTGGGAGGAGCTGGACGGCAGGCCCACCCACCAGGTGATCAGATTCCAAACAATGGCCCCAAGCAGCGCGCAGATCAGAATTTCGGAAGTGACGATTTTTGCGTCCACGAGACCAGAGGCGATGGTCTTGGCAACCGCCGTGCCCCAGAGGGCGCCAAGGAGATTGGTGGCCGCCGCCATCGCGATCGCCTGACGCGGGGTCAGGACTTTGGTGGAAACCACCGTAGCGATGGAATTGGCCGTATCATGGAAGCCGTTGATGTATTCAAACACCAGCGCCACCAGGATGACGATGAAAATGAGAGTCATCGTGCGGGCGGCTCAGGAGTTTTTCAGCACGATGTTCATGATCACGTTGCCGACATCGCGGCAACGGTCCACCACTTTTTCGATCAACTCGTAAAGATCCCGGATGACGATGGCGCGCAAGGCGTCGAACTTGCCGCTATAAAGATCCCGCAGCAATTCGTTCATGAGCTTGTCGGCTTCGCCCTCCACATATTGGAGCTTGTCGTTTAACTCCTTGATCTCTTCCAAGTCATCCATTTTGCGGAGATGCCGGACCATCGTCAGCACGACGTCCGTGGCTTTGGTCATCATCTCGGCCTGCCGGGCGAATTCCGCGCCCTGCAAATGTGGCGTGGCGAGGAGAAAACGTTCGGCGAGCTTCTCGGCCGTTTTGGGAATTTTGTAAATGGTTCGGGACAGCGCTTCGATGTCCTCCCGTTCCAACCCGGTGACAAACGTCCGCACCAACTCTCCGCTGATCTGGTCGGAGATTTTCTTTTCCTTGCGGCGGGCGAGGACGAGGTCGTCCAGTTTCTGAGTGTCACGGGGGGACTTGATCAACTCGTTGGTGAGGCGGACGCTTTCGTGGGCTTCCTGCGCCGCCGCTTCCAGCAGATCAAAAAACTTGTCGCCTTTCCCAAAGAGTTGTTGGAGTGAAAACATTGCGCCGTCAGTAATTGCCAAGATGGCGTTTAAAGTCCATCAAAAACCAATGTCGGGCGCTGGTGGGGGAGCGCGGACCACATTCCCCTTGCCGCTCTTTTCCCGTTCACCCATGCTGGTACCCGATGGCTGAACGGCCCGTTTCCACACTTAATAATCCTGACGTTGCGCTCGAAATCACGCTGCGACCGTCGTTGTTTTCCGATTTCACCGGCCAACCCAAGGTCAAGGAGCGCCTCGAAATCGCCGTCACAGCCGCCCAGCAACGCAAGGAAGCGCTCGATCACATCCTCCTCAGCGGTCCGCCCGGTCTCGGTAAAACCACCATCGCCAACATCCTAGCCAAAGCAATGGGCGGTAATCTCAAGGCCACCAGCGGGCCGACCATCGAGAAAGCCGCCGACCTCGCCGGCTTGCTCACCAATCTCGAAGAAGGCGATGTGCTGTTCATTGATGAAATCCATCGCCTCCAAAAAACCATCGAGGAGTATCTCTATCCGGCGATGGAGGATTTCAAACTCGACATCATTATTGATCAAGGGCCGAACGCCCGCAGCGTCCGGCTGAATCTCCCGCGCTTCACGCTGATCGGCGCGACGACCCGCAGCGGTTTGCTCACCGCGCCATTGCTCACGCGCTTCGGCATGCGTGAGCGGCTCGATTACTATGTCACCGAAGACCTAGAGAAAATCGTTGTTCGCTCCGCACGCCTGTTAAACGTGGAGATTGACGCCAAAGGCGCCCATGAAATCGCCCGGCGTAGTCGCGGCACCCCTCGCATCGTGAACAACTTGCTCCGCCGCGTGCGCGATTTTGCGCAAGTGCGCCACGATGGCCGCATCACCGGCGAAATCGCCGATCAGGCGCTTGCCATGTTGGAGATTGACCAGAATGGCCTCGATGAAATGGACAAGCGCATCCTCGAAGCCATCATCGTGAAATTTGGCGGCGGCCCCGTGGGCGTCAGCTCGCTCGCCGTGGCGGTCGGTGAGGAACCGGACACGATCGAGGAAGTTTATGAGCCCTATCTCATCATGGAAGGCTACCTCAACCGCACTTCCCAAGGCCGCGTTGCCACGGCGTTGAGTTACCAGAAATTGGGCCTCAAGGCGGCAACGGGCAATCAGTCGAAGCTGTTTTGAACGATCGTTTCATCGGGTGTGATTAAGAACCGGTGAGGAATGGTGTGGCGCTCCCAGAGCGGTTTCCTTCGGTTGGTATTTCGTGCTTGGAATGAAATCTCTTGGCTAGCGCCACTCGGTAAACTCGCTCCGAACTTCCGGTCCTCCACGATTCGCCCAGCCGCGCCACGCCCCCCAAACAGCGGCGAGGACAATTCCAATCCAACCGCTGGTTTTCACCACGCCCGCGATTTGGGTATCGTGGGCCAGCAGCCGCCAGTGCGAAAGGATCGTGTTCCAATCGTGATCCCCGCCGCCCACCAACGGCAGTTGCAACGCCCGCGCATCCGCCATGTAATGCGCAATGTTCAGCCAGTTCTCAAAAAACCAGATCAGCGCCGCGGCGAACGGCAGGGCCTGGCCTTTGCGCCAGAAGGAAACCGCCAGCGCGACCGGGAACACCAGCTGGCCGATGGTGCCACCATACGGCTCCAGCCGTTGGCTGAACAAACCAATGATCGGATGCCCGGCTTCGTGAAACAGCAGGTTGGCGTGATCCAGCAAAAATACAAACCCCGGCTGGCTCGCCCAGACGAGCCCCAGAAATAATGGGAACCCAATTCCGAACCCGATCAGTTCAAGCTTCGTGATTGTTTGCCAGCGTTCCGCGCGCATCTGCCGGTTCCCTTACCGAATTGGCGCCGGATTGTGAAGCGGGAAAATTTCCTGAACCGGAGCGCCTGGGAGCGCCGGCATCCTGGCAGGCAGCTTTCAACCGTCCAGCCCCGCGCTGATCACAAGCAACTCGCCGGCAAGGATGCCGGCGCTCCCAGGACGGTTTGCCGCTTCCGCGCGCCCATCATTCCGCCGCCGGTTTGCTCCGGGACTTGGCGGTGATTTGGCGGTGGCCAGTCGCCCGTTGGCGGACTACTTTCAAGTGGTGAAGAGCGGGTTGATAGCGACCCTTTTGAAAGTTTCAGTTCTCGCCGGTTTCTGGCTGGGGCTGGCGAACTTCACGGTCGCCGCCGACACGAATCAATTCGCCACCCGTCGAATGCGCATAGTGCAGGAACAATTAAGCGGGCCGGGGTGCGCCATCACCAATGCGCGCGTCCGGTCTGCGCTCGGCCGGGTCCCGCGCCACGAGTTCGTGCCGGAACGTTACCGCGATCAGGCCTCCGACGACCGCCCGTTGCCCATCGGCTACGGCCAGACGATTTCTCAGCCGTATATCGTCGCTTTCATGACGGAAAGGCTCGAACCGCGCCCGACGGATCGCGTGTTGGAAATCGGCACCGGCTCGGGTTATCAGGCAGCAGTGCTGGCGGAGTTGGTGGCCAAGGTTCATACCATCGAAATCATTGAACCGCTCGCCCGACGCGCACAAGCCGACATGCAACGACTGGGATACACGAACGTTTTGGTGCGGGCGGGCGACGGCTATCAAGGCTGGCCCGAGGCGTCGCCGTTCGACGCCATCATCGTCACCTGCGCGCCCGACAAGGTGCCGCAACCCCTTATCGAACAACTCAAGGACGGCGGTCGCCTGATCATTCCCCTCGGGGAGATCGGGGATCAGAAGCTGGTGCTGCTCCGCAAACGCGCTCAGTGTCTGGAGAAAACCATGATACTACCCGTGCGCTTCGTGCCGATGACCGGTGAAGCTCAGCATTGAACCGGAGCGAGGGAGGTTGACTGGAATTGGCGGTCGTCGATTCGTGGGTCGCGGGACAGAGCGGCAGAGGGCTGCCGCACTCCAAGACGCTGCGCGCGGTTCGGGTAGCATCGGCGAACGCTCTGCGTCTTGGAGTGCGCCAGCCCTCTGGCGCTTTTTTGCGCAAGCGCATTGACCGCCACCATCAGTCGCACCCCCCCGAGCGAATCACTATTTGACAAAGGACTGCGAAAAAACAAAATTGAGGTCGCACAAATATGACGACAAACACCAAATCAAATTGTCGTTTACTATCTGTTGAACAATTGGCGCGCACCCAGGACTCAAAAACATCATGAACAAGTTCATGTACTTGATATAGTTTCTCAGATAGAGCTGCTTGT
>JANYBF010000373.1 GCA_025360895.1 Verrucomicrobiota bacterium | reverse complement strand
CAAGTGGGGACGGGAACGCCTGCCTACGTGTGCAATGGAGCTTCGGGCAAGAGCTCTTTGATTAAGACCGTGACCGAGCCAGCCGGCAACAACTGCCCCTATGGTGGCGTGCTGCTCTCGAGCGGGTTAGACGCCAACGCCGACAGTACTTTGCAAGCAGGCGAAGTGACCTCTTCCAGTTACGTGTGCGGCGGATGCTGGTCCGTGTTGGTACTAGGCACGACAGGCGCGGCTCCCGTCGCCTTGATGTTGATGGTGGCGGCCCTCGCGTGGCTCAGGGTCGATGCGACCGAGGAAATCATCCCTGAACGGCCACCCGTTGCCGTGCCGGAAGGTGCTGTGCCTGCGTTGAGTTGAGGCATGAATGGATGTACACCGCAAGATTGACTCGGCCTTGCGCACTGGAAGCGCGATGAAAATTAGCCGTGGTAGAGCGAATGCGGAAACGCCCGCGCCTCATTTCTCGCGAAGCGTGTTGCAGTGCGACAGCCCTCTGACGCTTTTCCTCCGAAGCGTGATGAGCCTGCTCGATCAAACCCGTCGCCGTCGTGACCGTCGGCACGATTCACGGGGGACTGAAACGCAATATCATCTCCGACGAAGTGAAGCTCGAACTTACCCTCCGCGCCTTTGACGACAAAGTCATGACCCAATTGGTCGCCTCCATCCGCCGGATGTGCGTGGGTCTCGCCCAGGCCGCCGGGGTGCCCGCCGACCGCCTGCCCGTCGTCACCATCACGCCCGAGTCAATTCCCGTGACGAACAACGATCCCGCCCTCACCCGCCGCTTGACCGCCACGTTCAATGAGTGGTTTGGCACCAACCGGGTAACACCGACGCCACTCATCACAGGCGGTGAAGATTTTTCGGAGTTCGGTCGCACGTCGCATCGGGTTCCGATCTGTCTGTGGTGGGTCAGCGCCACGGATCCGGCGAAGTTCGCCGAGAGCGAACGCACCGGCGTGCCCGTTCCTTCGAACCATTCCGCCACCTTTGCTCCGGTTCCCGAGCCGACGCTCAAGGCGTGTGTCACCTCCATGACGGCTGCGGTGCTCGAGCTCTTGGGCAAACCCTCGGCCGCCCCGCCAAAAGGACTTTGAACTACGACGCGGTGCCGCGCAGACCGGGACGAAGGAAAAACGGAGGGCAAACCGCCCGGACTCCCCGCGAGGCAGCAATGGCTTTTACCCAATGGGTCCGGCCCCGGGGGGCGCATCTCAGTTTATTGCAGGTGGTGCTGGTCGCGCTGCGAGCAACCCGTCCGCGTGGAGCGGACGAAATGGAGTTGCGGGACCCGGTTCTTGCGCCGCTCGGCGCGGCGCTACGGCTCGCAGCGCGAGCCGTTCCCCCACTCGTTCTCCGCCAGCATGGCAATTTACTGATCTGCGCCCCTTGGCCCGACGACGGTTTGAAATGTCTGGCAAGACCAGCGGGCGCCAGTTTACGCTTGGCCATCAATCATCGATTAACCCGCCCACATGATGTTATGACCCGCTATCTCACGCTCACGCTCGCCCTCCTTCTGCTCCCCGGTACCGTTGCCATCAGCAACGCCGACGATGACCCGGGCCATTCCCGCCACGGCACGGCCTTTGATTCCGGCCTGCGTCAGCGACCGTGGAAGATGGAGGGAATTGGTGCCACGCATTTTCCCATCACCACCAAAGTTCCCGAAGTGCAGGCGTGGTTTGATCAGGGGAACACGCTGCTGCATTCCTTCTGGTTCGAGGAAGCCGAACGCTCGTTTCGCTGGTGCATCAAGCTCGATCCCGATTGCGCCATGGCCTACTGGGGATTGGCGCGTTGCGGCTTGAATTGGTTCGCGCGCGGTCCGCTCGACACGCCGGAATTGAAGCGCTACCAGGACTTCCTCAACGAGGCCACCCGGCGCAAGGCCGCGGTGAGCGAGCGCGAACGGCTTTACATCGAAGCGTGGGAAGCCGCGTTCACCGGCGACTCCTTTACTCTCGAGGGCAAGGAACGCACGAAGATCCTCACCAAACAACTGCAGCAACTCGTGCTGAAATATCCCGATGACATCGAGGCCAAGGCGCTCTTCGCGCTCTTCTCCATCAACCCCAGCCATGCGCTGAGCACCGAGCTCGTGCTGCAACAGGTTCTGGCGAAGGAGCCGGATCATCCGGGCGCCCACCATTACCGCATCCACAACTGGGACGCCGCTGCCCCCGAGCAGGGGCTGCCCAGTTGCCTCCGCTACGGTTTGGTCGCGCCGAACATCGGGCACGCGGACCACATGCCGGGGCACAACTTCACCAAGATGGGCCTCTGGCACGAAGCCGCCCGCTCCATGGACAGCGCCACACGGGTGGAGCTGCGCTACATGAATCAACAGATGGCGTTGCCGTACGAGACCTGGAACTACGCGCACAACCGGAATTATCTTTGTTACATCCAGGAACAGCTCGGCTTGGCCGACGCCGCGGTGCAGGGCGCCCGGGATCTCCTGGCGGCGCCGCGCGATCCCGAAGCGAACAAAGACAATAAGTATGGCGCTTTTGATCAGGGGATGCTCGCGCTCGTGCGGGCGCTCCTCAAGTTCGAGCGCTGGGACGACGTGTTGACCACTTCCAATTCCGTCGCCATTCCGTGGCGCGATATTCCGAGCGACAAGGATCTGCGCGCCTTCGCCGAAACCCTGGCGCATACTGGCAAAGGCGATCACTTCAAAGCGCGGGCCCGCCTGCAAGATTTGAAAACCAGCCTCCGCCAGCAGTCGGCCGAGGCCGGGTGGGCGATCGGGCTCAAGACGGCCGAAGGCGTCTTGCTGGCGGCCGAAGGAAATCTCCTGGACGCCACCCGCCTGCTGACCGACGCGGCCGCGCTGGAAAAAAAGCAGCGCGAGGCCGGCGATTACGCGAATGATCCGCCGTTGAATCCGTGGCCGGTGAATCGGGTCCTGGGCGACGTCTATCTGAACCGGAACGAGCCCCGGCTGGCCATTGAAGCCTACGAACGCGCGCTCCTTCAGGAGCCGTATGACGCCTTCACGTTGTCGGGTTTGGCTCGGGCGCACTTCGCAATTGGCGCACGGGAAGAGGCGCAGAATGACTACGGCCGGTTGCTCTACGTCTGGTCGGGGGCCAACCCGAACCTAAAGTGGATGACTTCGGTGGCCGCGCTGGGTTTGAAAGCCACGCCCTTGGCCCCAACACTAACCGTGGAACGGCCATATCGGCTCGACACGCTGGCGGCGCTGGGCCCGCTCAATTGGGAACCCTATCCCGCACCGAAACTGAGTTGTCTTGATGTCGAGGGTCAGCCGGTCAATCTGGAACAATTCCGTGGCACCAACGTCCTCCTGGTTTTCTATCTGAACGACGAGTGCGTGCATTGCATGGAGCAGTTGAAGGCGATCAATGGGAAGTCCGAGGATTGGAGCAGCGAGAACACCGTGGTGCTCGGCGTCAGCAGCGTCAGCCCGGAGAAGAACAAGGAATCGGCCAAGCTCGGGAAGTTGTCCCTGCGCCTGCTCTCCGATCATGATCACGAAAACGCGCGGCGGTTCGCTTCCTACGACGACTTCGAGGAACTCGAACTGCACTCCACCATCCTGATTGATACCCAAGGCCGCGTGCATTGGAAACGCACCGGTGGCAAACCGTTCGCCGATGTGGAGTTCCTGCTGCAATCGGTCAAACGCATGAACCAGCCGGCGTTGATCCAAGCCAATGCCGACGCGCTAAAATAATGAGCGAGCCAGCCGTAGGATTTCGGATTTACCTTCGGGCGTTCGTCCGCCATGCTGTTGCCGCTCAAAGAGCTTTGAAACGATGAAATTATCTTTGTTATCCATTTTACTTGGCCTCGGCATGGCCGCGCCGCAGGTCTATGGCCTCGCCAAGCCAACGGCGTTCGCGGCCACTGTTCGCAAGTTTCCGCGTAATGTGATGGCCGGCTATTTTCTCATGGGACTGGGGACGCTCTGGTTTTTGTGGCTGGTGAAATTGGAGCCGATTGCTGATTTTGCCGCGATCAAACCTTACATGTTACTGGTCTTCGGAGCGATTGGGCTGGGCACCTGCATCTTCATTCAAGATTTTCTGGCGGTTCGCGGGCTGGCAATCGTTTTTCTGCTGCTCGCCAAGCTCATGGTGGACACGGGGCGTCCGCACTTGGGTGAAACGCCGTGGGTGCTGCTGATTCAAGGGTGGGCGTATGTGTTGGTCGTGGCCGGAATTTGGCTTACGGTTTCACCGTGGCGCTTGCGGGATTTCCTCAACTGGGCCACCGCGAATGAACAGCGCATCAAGGTTGGCAGCGGTCTACGGCTGGCGTTTGCGCTCCTGATTGTGGTGCTGGGTTGCACGGCCTTCCGCGCAATGTGAGCGCCGGCCAGGGAGAGATTCTCGTCATTCGCGGGGGTGCGATTGGCGATTTCATTCTCACCCTGCCGGCCATCGCCGCGCTGCGCCGCCAATTTCCCGCCGCGCAACTCGAAATCCTCGGCTACCCGCACATCGCCCAACTCGCGGTGGCCGGCGGTCTGGCGGAGCGCGTGCAACCGGTCGAGGCACGCGGATTGGCGGGTTTTTTCGCGCGTGGGGGCGAATTGGCGCCAAATCTGGCGGACTATTTTTCCGGGTTCGACATCATTGTCTCCTACCTCTACGACCCGGACGCCATCTTCCAAACCAACGTGGTCAGTTGTGGGTGCGGGCAATTCATCGCCGCGCCCCATCGTCCGGATGAAAGCGAACTGCTTCATGCGACGAAGGTTTATCTTAAGCCATTGGAACGGTTGGCCATCTTCGATGCCGACCCGGTGCCGCGGCTGACCCTTGTTTCTCAACCTTCAACCTTCAAGCCTCAACTTGCTTTGCACCCCGGGAGCGGCAGCGAGAGCAAGAACTGGCCGGAGGCGAAGTGGGTGGAATTGCTCGCGCGACTGGTGGCGGAATCCGAAATCAATCTGTTGTTGGTGGGCGGGGAGGCGGAAGGGGAACGCTTGCACCGGCTCGCGGCGAAAACCCCACCCACCCGTTGTGAAGTTGCTCGCAGTCTGCCGCTGGCGGAACTGGCCGCCCGGCTGCAATCCAGCGTGGGCTTTATCGGTCACGATTCCGGCATCTCACATCTGGCGGCGGCATTGGGAGTGTCGTGCGTTGTGTTGTGGGCGAACACCCGGGATGAAATCTGGCGCCCGCAAGGCCAGCACGTCGCGGTAATCCAGGACAACGGTGGACTGCCTGCGTTGAGTGTGCAGCGCGTCTTCGAGGAGTGGCTCAAAATTGCCGGGGCGGCACGGGCTTCGCGCGCTGGCGGGTCCGGGGTTAAAGATTGATTTCTGACGCAAAGCTGCGTTCAATGAGGGCGGGCTTTTTTCTTACATGAACATTCACGAATATCAGGCGAAGCAATTGTTGGCGCAGTACGGCGTGACCGTGCCACCCGGGGACGTCTGCGCGACGCCGGAAGCGGCGCGCGTGGTGGCGGACAAAGTATTCGCCGGCGGCGCCAAGCTGATTGTGGTTAAATCGCAAATCCATGCCGGCGGCCGGGGCAAGGGCACGTTCAAGAGCGGTTTCCAAGGCGGGGTGAAGCTTTGCAAATCGCCCGACGAAGTCTTCGAGAAAGCCAAGGCCATGCTGGGTCAAGTCCTCGTCACCAAACAGACCGGTCCGGAAGGGCGGCTGGTGAGCAAGGTGTTGGTCGCCGCAGCGCATGACATCAAGCAGGAGCTTTATCTCGCGGTGCTGCTCGACCGCGCCACGTCGCGGCCGCTGATCATGGCCAGCACGGAAGGCGGGGTGGACATCGAGGAAGTAGCGGAGAAACACCCGGAGAAGATCGTCAAGGAGTCCATTGATCCCGCCGTGGGCATGATGCCGTATCAAGCGCGCAAGCTCGCTTCCGCGCTGGGTTTGAAGGGCGATGCGTTCAACAGTGGAGTGAAATTGCTCCTAGGGGTTTACAAGACCTGGTGGGAGTGCGATGCCGCGATGGTGGAGATCAACCCGCTTTGCATCGTCACCGGCGCGGACGGCAGGGATGAGCTTTGTGCCGTGGATGCAAAAATCGGTCTCGACGATAACGCGCTCTACCGGCACAAGAACATTCAGGAGATGCGCGATCTGGCCGAGGAAGCACCGTTGGAAATCGAGGCCAGCAAATTTGCCCTTAACTACATCAAGCTGGACGGCAGCATTGCCTGCCTGGTCAACGGGGCCGGCCTGGCGATGGCGACGATGGATATCATTCAACATTTCGGCGCGAGTCCGGCCAACTTCCTCGACGTGGGCGGCGGCGCGAGCAAGGAGCAGGTCACGGCGGCGTTCAAGATCATTCTCCAAGACCCGAACGTGAAGGGTATCCTGGTGAATATTTTCGGCGGCATCATGGATTGCAATGTCATCGCCACCGGCATCGTCGCGGCGGTGAAGGAGACGGGGTTAAAACTCCCGCTCGTCGTCCGGCTCGAAGGCAACAACGTCCTCGCCGGCAAGAAAACGTTGGCGGAATCCGGGCTCACACTCATCACCGGCGATTCGATGGCGGATGCGGCGCAAAAGGTGGTGAAGGCGGTTGGGAGTTAACCTCCGGAACGGGCTAAGGGAAACATGTATCGGGACGGCGAGGAAAATCAAAGGGGAATTAAGGTCACGGATGATCTTACGCCTTACCGTCGCCTGATCGAATTGCAGAAAGAGATGATTGCGTTGTCACAAAAACATGAGCACAGCAAGCGCGAGGGCACGGTGCTAAGAGAACAGGTCGCGCGGGAAGTGGAAATGCTCGTCCGTCGGCGCGCCAGCTTCAGTCAGCGTTTGCGTCGTTCCACGGCAAAATTCATCACCCGGCTACCGGGATTTGCCTTTATCCTGATCGCCTTGAAAACCATAAACCTAAAACCCTCCTGACCGATGTTGAAAGTTTCCGAAATCGCCTTCAGTTGTTACCCTGTCACCGACATGGCGCGGGCGCGCAAGTTTTACGAAGGCGTGCTGGGATTGAAACCAACAATGGTTCACGGCAATGCCGGCGAGATGCAGTGGACGGAATATGACATTGCGAACGGCACGCTGTCCCTTGGTGCCGGCGCACCGGATTGGAAGCCGACCGCGACCGGCTGTTCCGTCGGTCTCGAAGTCGAAGATTTCGCCGCCGCCATTACGCATCTCAAGGCGAACGGCGTGCAGTTCAAAATGGAGCCGTTCCCCACGCCGGTCTGCCACATGGCATTTATTTTTGACACGGAAGGGAACTTGATTTGCATCCATAAACGGAACGCAAAGTGATGGATTGAAAACCCGCGCCCAAAGTTTAATTTGAGGCCATGATCGACGCGGCAACATTGGCGCAGATGAACGGCGAGCAGGTTTGCCCTCCGCATGCCGGTCCAGCCTGGCGCGAAGCTTTTGAGTACGGATTCGACATGTCGCTGATTGAGGAGACTCTGACCAAAACTCCGGAACAACGGTTGGATGAGCACCAACAAAAACTGAACTTCATCCTGGAAATCGAAGCCACTCGTTCGAGGAAGAATTGAAATGGCTCAGGATGACAAAGCTCTCATCGCACGACTCCAGCAACACGGCGTCGAGTTCGTCCTCATTGGCGGAGTCTGCGGCGTCATGCACGGGGCTGGGTTGGTCACATACGATCTCGACGTTTGCTGCCGTTTGGGCAGCGTCAACCTTCGTCGTCTCGAAGCAGCGTTGAAAGACCTGAACCCGTGGCACCGGCTGACGCCAAACAAACTGCCGTTTGCGTTGACTGATGAATTGTGTTCGTGCCTCAAAAACCTCTATCTTCAGACCGACTTGGGCAAGCTTGACTGCTTGGGAGACGTGAAGGGCGTTGGCGACTATGATGCGGTGTTGAAACGCTCCGTAGAATTTGAAATGTCCTTCGGACGGATCCGTATGCTTGATCTGGACACCCTCATTGCCGCTAAGGAAGCCGTTGGAAGGGAAAAAGATAAATATGCCGTGCGGCTGCTGCGCGTTCTGGCTGAAAAAAGGCGCGGATCAAACTGACCGCGCTCGTAAATTGAAAATCTGAAACCGTAAATTTGACATGGCAATACTCGTTAAACCTAATACCAAAGTTCTCATCCAAGGCATCACCGGCAGTTTCGGCGCGCGGCATGCCCAACTCTCCATGGATTACGGCTCACAAATTGTCGCCGGGGTCACGCCCGGCAAAGGCGGCCAGTTCTTCGAGCACGGCGGCAAGAAAGTGCCGATCTTCGACACCGTGGCCGAAGCCGCGAGGCACACCGGCGCGACCGCGAGCGCCATTTTCGTCCCCCCGCCGTTTGCCGCGGATGCGATTCTCGAAGGTGTGGATGCGGGACTCGATCTCGTGGTCGCCATCACCGAAGGCATTCCCGTCAACGACATGGTAAAAGTTAAGCGAGCGATGGAAGGCAAACGTACGCGGCTCATTGGCCCGAATTGCCCCGGCATTGTCACGCCGGGCGAAGGCAAAGATTCGCAGGGCGGCTGTCGCATTGGAATTTCACCCGGCTACATTCACAAAAAGGGTAACATTGGCGTCGTATCGCGCAGTGGCACCTTGACCTACGAAGCGGTGTGGCAACTCACCTCGCGCGGCGTCGGCCAGTCCACCTGCGTCGGCATTGGCGGCGATCCCGTCAATGGCACGTCGCATCTCGACGTGATAAAACTTTTCAACGCCGACCCGGAAACGAACGGGATCATCATGATCGGCGAAATCGGCGGCAGCGCGGAAGAAGAAGCCGCCGAATGGATCAAGGCGAACTGCAAAAAGCCAGTCGCCGGATTTATCGCCGGCACGACGGCCCCGGCTGGACGACGCATGGGCCACGCGGGTGCAATTGTCAGCGGCGGCAAAGGCACGGCGGAGGCGAAAATCGCGGCGTTCAAAGCGGCCGGCATCGGTGTCGCCGTCACGCCGAGTGAGATGGCGGACACGTTGTTGAAGATGATGTAAAGGCGTGATGCAGGCGGCCAGATTCCGGCTGGCGCGCGCCTTACGCAATCGCAGCACATCAAATGGGCCTGATCGATTTCATCCTGAACCTGGCGGCGCTGCTGCTGTGGTTCAACTGGCGGGCGGCGCGCATTGATCCGCTAGCCGCCGCCACTCCTTCCACCCTGGCCGGCACTTTGCGGCGCGCGGGCAAAACACCGGTTGCCAATTGGCATTTGCCGGTGGCCATTGCCGGTCTGATTTTCGTGCGAGCCATATTCTACTGGCTGATCGGCAGGAACTGGGCGGGGACATTGGACGTGGGGGTGATCGCCGTTCCGTTCCGCAGCGATATGTTCCGGCGGATGTTGCTTTATTCCATTCTTAGTTTCGGGGTGACGCTGACGGTGTTTTTCATCTGGTTAATCCTATTATCCTGTTTGAAACCGGTGACCGCGAACACGGATTCGTTGCGTGGACTGCTGCGGTCGCAGCTCGGTCGGGTAGAGCCCTGGCCGTGGGGGATTAAACTGTTGCTGCCCTTTCTGGGGGTCACGGGGTTGTGGTGGTTGATGAGCTGGCCGCTGACTTATTGGGAAATCTTGCCGCCGGCGGTTTCGGTGGGGCAACGCGCCGAGCAAGCATTGTTGGTTGGCTTGGGAAGTTATCTCGCGGGAAAACTCCTGATCAGTGGGGTGCTGGCCCTAAACTTCGTCAGCAGCTACATCTTTTTTGGCCGACACCTGTTCTGGCAACAACTCGATGAAATCTCCCGGCGCCTGCTCCTTCCCTTGCGGCGCCTGCCGTTGCGGGTTGGGAAGTTTGACTTCGCGCCGTTGCTGGGGATCGCGCTGGTTTTTCTCTTCGCTCACTTGGCGGAGAACGGAGTGAAGACGCTGCCCCGAAAAGATAAGGCCGGACGACCCCAGCCGCCTTTGGTCGAAATACCGGGTCTGGTGGGTCTGTATCAACGCGTCGTGAAGTGAGCGGCGGATTTAATCCGCCTTCGGAAGTCTCACCGTGACCTTGGTTCCGAGGTCCGGCTCGCTTTCAATCGCCAGCGTGCCGCCGTGCAA
>JANYBF010000336.1 GCA_025360895.1 Verrucomicrobiota bacterium | reverse complement strand
CGCGATAACGGCATGGCCACGCGCAAGGAGGAGCAGGTCCAACGTGGGCATTATTTCGCCATAGTGGACGAGGTGGACTCGATCCTGATTGATGAAGCGCGCACGCCGCTAATCATCAGCGGCCCGGCGGTGCATACACACGATGAACAATACGGCCAATGGAAACTCTCGGTTGAATCGTTGGTGCGAGCGCAGGAACGCCTGTGCGCGCGCTTTTTGAACGAGGCGGAGGACCTGCTCCGGAAACTCCGACCCACCGATGGCTCGAATCCGCCCAATCCGGCCGCGCTCGAACGGGAAATCGGTCTGCTGCTGTTCCGCGTCAAGATCGGTCAGCCACGTTCCGAGGCGTTGATGAAGTTGCTGGAAGAACCGGCGAACCTGAAGTTGATGAACGATGCGGAGCTTTCGCTCCACGCCGATCAGAAGAAAGTAGAGCTGTACGCCGAGAAAGAGCAGTTGCTCTTCGCGATGGACGAAAAAAGCCATGAGACCGATCTGACCGAGAAGGGGCGCAATTTCATGAGCCCGAAAGACCCGGACGCGTTTGTGCTGCCCGACTTGAGTACGGACATGCACGACATTGACGTGGGACCAGAGCCGGATGCGCGCAAACGAATGGAGGCCAAGACGAAGTTGCAGGCCGACTTCGAATCGAAGGCGCAGAAGATTCATGCGATCTCACAATTGCTGAAGGCATACTCGCTTTATCAGAAGGACGTGGAATACGTGGTGCAAGAAAACAAAGTCATCATCGTGGACCAGAACACGGGCCGTTTGATGACGGGCCGCCGCTGGAGCGATGGGTTGCATCAGGCCGTGGAAGCGAAGGAAGGGGTCGAGATCGAACGGGAGACGCAAACGCTCGCCACGATTACGATCCAGAATTATTTCCGCCTCTACCACAAACTGGCGGGCATGACCGGCACGGCGGAAACGGAAGCCGGCGAATTTTACGACATCTACAAGCTCGGTGTGCTAGTCATCCCGACTAACCGACCGATTGCGCGCAAAGACGCGAACGATTCCGTTTACAAGACCAAGCGGGAAAAGTTCAGCGCCGTCCTCAACGAGATCAAAACCGTCCACGCGCAGGGCCGGCCGATTCTTGTAGGCACCATTTCCGTGGACATCAGCGAACAACTCTCGCGCATGTTGCAACGCGAGAAACTCATTCACTCCGTCCTCAACGCCAAGTATCACCAGCAGGAGGCCGAGATCGTCACGCGCGCCGGTCAGCGCGGGGCCATCACCATCGCCACGAACATGGCGGGGCGCGGCACGGACATCAAACTCGGTCCCGGCGTGGCCGAGTTGGGCGGCCTGCATGTGCTCGCCACGGAACGGCACGAGGCCCGCCGCATTGACCGGCAATTGCGCGGACGCTGCGCGCGCCAGGGTGATCCGGGTTCGTCGCATTTCTTCATCGGGTTGGAGGACGATTTGATGCGTTTGTTCGGCTCGGACAAGATCGTCAAATACATGGAGAAGATGGGATTGGAAGAAGGGCAGGAGCTGGAGCATCCCTTGCTGAACCGTTCCATCGGCCAAGCCCAAAAGCGCGTCGAGCAGCACAACTTCCAGCAACGCAAACGCACCCTCGAATATGACGACGTGATGAACAAGCAGCGCGAAGTCATCTATGGCTTCCGCAACGAAATCATTAATTCCAACGACGTGCGTGATCGCCTCATGGATATCATGGAGGAGATCGTCATCCAGAAGGTCGAACAGTTCACGAAGGCGGAATACAACGCGGACGATTGGCAGGTCCGCCCGCTGGCCGACTGGGTGAATCTGAATTTTCCCCTCGGTCTGCCGGAAGCGGAGATTGTCAAAGCTGCCGAAGCGGGCAAGGAAGCGCCGGTCTCCGGCTCGGTCTATGACGGCCTCAGCCCGGCGCAGTTTGCGGTCTGTAATTTTCTTAGCGACGGCATCCGCAAGGCCTATGAACTGAAAATCAGTTTTGAAGAGCCAGAGAAGCTGGCGACGGTGGAGCGCTTCACAATCTTGAGTGCTATTGACCGTTTATGGCAGGAACACCTCTACGAGATGGACAGCCTGCGCTACAGCATCGGCCTGCGCGCCCACGGCCAGCGCGATCCGCTCATCGAATACAAGGCCGAGGCGTTCAAGATTTTTGACGAATTGATGGTCAACATCAAATCCGAGATCTGCCACAACATCTTCCGCAGTGCGTCGAGCCTGCTGGCGTTCGAGAATTTCCTGCGCAACGTGCCGCAGCAGACATTACATCAAACCACCAGCGCCTTCGGCGCTGGTGCGACTTCCACCGGCAGCAGCGCGCCCGCAAAGAAAGCCAGCGATGTGGTGAGCGAGGCCGCCGAGGCGGTGGATCGCGCCAAGCCCATCCGCACCGGCCCGAAAGTAGGTCGCAACGATCCGTGTCCGTGCGGCAGTGGGAAGAAGTTCAAGCAGTGCTGCGGGAAGTGATGGGTTTGGCACCCGGTTGGTTGCGGTGTGGTGAGCGCAAGGCTTGCAAACCGCTGGCTTCCGCCAACATTTGGAGGCCGAAGCCAGGGTGAAAAATACCAGAGATGGCTGGAAGCCCCATGCAGCCCGATTGGACTTTAACCCGCAACTCACCTTTGCCATGATTCCATCACACATGAATCCAGCCGTTCAATTCGTGGCGGCCCGGAAGCGGCTCGCGTCCACCCGGTGGGGGCCCAGCCCGCTGCTGGCGTTACTGATATTACTCCCGGCCCACGCCCACGCCTCAATGTTCAAAGGCGAGGCGCTCGACACGGTGGCCGACGTAATGAGCTGGGTGGTGCTCGTCGTCGCGTCTATTATCGGCATCACCGTCTTCTGGCTCGTTCACATCCTCCCGGAAAAGATCGCCGAGAAGAAACAACATCCGCAAGCGAAGGCCATTCAGACTTTGTGCCTGCTCTCGTTGTTTTTTGGTGGCCTGCTCTGGCCGTTGGCTTGGCTCTGGCCTACTCCAAGCCGGTCATGTATAAGCTGGCTTACGGCACCGACAAGGTCGCACACGGTCACGCCGACGCGCCCGCGCCGCCGGACGAGGATGACGTTGAAGAACTCAGGCAGTTACGGTGATATGGGGCGTGGGCGTAATGCGGCGTTCAATTCACCCGCCGCCGTGGGCGGGATCACCGAAAGCTCCGCCCAGGCCAACCTCAACGCCGCGTGGGAGATTGACATCTGGGGCCGCATCCGACGTTCCAGCGAAGCCGCCCGCGCGCAGTACCTCACCACGGATGAAGCCCGGCGGGGAGTCACAATCACCTTGGTGAGTGATGTGGCCACTGCGTATTTCCAGCTTCTGGATCTGGATGAAGAGTTGCGTATCCAGCGCGCCGCCACCAACGCCTACGCCGGCAGCTACCGCATTTTCAACGACCGCCGGATCAATGGCGCCACTTCCAAACTCGAAACCAACCGCGCCGCCGCCGCGCTGGCCAATGCTGCCGCCCTCATTCCGCTATTGGAACTGAATCTCGCAACCCCGGAGAATCAGCTCAACGTTCTGCTCGGCCGCAACCCCGGTCCGATCGTGCGCACCAACGCGTTAAGCTCGACGCAACTCCCGCCGGAGATTCCCGCCGGCCTGCCGGGCGAACTGTTGCGCCGCCGGCCCGATGTCCCCAGCCGCGAGCAATCGCTCATTGCGGCCAACGCGAGCATTGGCGCGAGCTTCGCGAATTTTTCCCCGCAAATCGGCCTCACCACCTTCATCGGGAAAGTCAGCCCCGAGCTTTCCGCCTTCACCGCCGGTTCCGCCAACGCGTGGAATCTCGGGGCGACCCTGGCCGGGCCGGTGTTTCAGGGCGGCGCGCTCCGGGACCAATATTGCAGTGCGAAAGCGAAATTTGATGAAGCCAAAGCCGCCTACGAACAAAGCGTGCTGACGGCGTTTTCCGAAGTTTCCAACGCGCTCAGCGCGCGGCAAAAATTTGCCGAGATGCGTGGTCACGATGATCAGGGCGTGGTGGCCTTGTCTTCCTCCGTGGACCTCGCCACTCAGCGGTACTTGAACGGCAAGTCCGGTTACCACGAAGTCTTGCAGGCACAGCAGGAGCTTTATCCGACGCAACGCGCCCAGGTCCAGGCGCTGGTCAGAGAATTGATCGCCGTCGTTCAACTGTACAAAGCGTTGGGCGGCGGTTGGTCCGCTCCGGTTGAACCGCCGGCGACCACCGCCGATCAGTCACCGAAGTAATCCGCTTCCAGCTTTCCGAACGACCCGCCTATTGAAGCATTGATGCCTGCCAACGTTGTGCCATGAGCAAAGCTACAAGAATTTTTTGGACTGGAGTAGTGCTGGCTGTCAATTTTACAGGTGCGGTTAGCCTGGCTCTTTTTGCGTGGCTTAGCGCGGTTTGGATGACAGGCAAGTCGGCAGCGATTTGGACGACTCGTGAGTGGGCTAGTGTGGCGTATCAGCGAGCTTTGTATTGGATTGTAATCGCGGTTGTCGTAGGACTTGTCGCTGCGGTCATCAATCGTTTGGTTTTGGCGCGATTTTTCCCAGGGCGAAGATTTTTACCATGGTTTATTGGTGGAGCGGACGGACTGTTTATTGCACTCGGTGGAATCATCGGTAGCGTACAGTTTTTCATTCAGAAGCCTTTCATGTGATCAGGATGTGGTGCAACCCCACCAGCGCTCTCCGGTTGCAATCCACGCGCCTGGCAGGCTGCCGAAAGGCATGCCAGCACCCGGTAAATTTCGACTGCCCCTCGTTGCGAAACTGCTGCGGCTGGTCTTCCACACAGCCGCGCTCCCAGCGTACCGTTACGAGCCGATTTTGTGTTGCGGTGCGGTGGCCGCATTAGCGCAAGTCACAGTTGGTTTGGCATTCACGGTTCCGCCCAACACGTATTCTTTGTTGCCCGCCGGGCAGACCGGCACTTCGTTTCCTTTGATGTACGTCTTGATGTTTTCGCGCGTGATGGGGTCGCCGTCGATCTTGTTATTTTCCAAGGCGAACAGATCAATCGCCCCGTCAATCTGCTTCATATTGCTGACACAAGCGTTGGCCTGGGCGGTGTTCCGGGCTTTGACGAAGTTCGGAATGGCGATGGCCGCGAGCAACCCGATGATGGCCACCACGATCATAATCTCCACCAGCGTAAAGCCGCCGTTGCCATTTTGGTTTAGTTTCATATTGAGTGTTTCTTGGTTTTTAAATGCGGGGCCAACCTGGTCCCGTACTCGGTATTATGTTTGTTTTCCCGTCGGCTGCGCGGCGCACCAATCGTCACCGTCGGCCAACCCGTGTTCAACACGCAGGATTCGTCCGGGAATTTTTCTCTACTTGGTCCGAACTGAGCCTCGCGCCGGTGGATTGGTTTCGCTTCGGTCTGGTGGTCCAGCGGACGAAGGCGTAATAGACCCAATTGCACATCCAGCGCGGTTTTCTCGTCGGCTTCACGTACAAGAAATGGGATTGCACTACCTAGCTGTTAAATCCCGACCAGAGCAAACCGACGGTGATGGTGGCGGTAACGGTGAATTTTTAATGCCAGTGCGGTGAAGCCGCGCTTGAGTGGATTTTGGAAATGCCGCCCGCAACGCTGGTCCTCCGACCCGGCGGGTTGGAGAAACGTCAGGCAACGCGCGGGATTGGAGATCGGCGCTCCCCGCTGGCGGCCGGGTCAGACTGCGCACCCGGAGCGCGGCTGGGTCGAAGACCAGCCGCAGCAGCTTCGCACCGAGGGGCGGTAGGAAGTCATCGGTTATCGGCGTGCCTTTCGCCATGCTGCGGCTGGTCGAGGACGACACAGCCGCGCTCCAACCTATGTGGAAGTTGCCCGGTTGACTGTGGGCGTCGCAAAAACCAGACTGTCGGAACATTAAACGATGCACACGGTCACGTTTCTCCAAGACCTTGCGGTAGTCATGATTGTCGCCGGTTTGGTGACGGTGATTTTTCACCGGCTCAAACAACCGGTCGTGCTCGGTTACATTGTCGCGGGCGTGATTATCGGGCCGCACACGCCGCCCTATCCGCTCATTCACGATCCGGCCACCATTAACATTCTCGCCGAGCTGGGCGTTATCCTGCTCATGTTCTCGCTCG
>JANYBF010000329.1 GCA_025360895.1 Verrucomicrobiota bacterium | reverse complement strand
TCAAGCGCGTAGATGCCGGCCTTCTCGACATTGAGCGTCAGGGCATGACTGACGAGCAAGCGCGATTCCTCCACGCGGGCGGTGATGCGATCCACCAGCTTCAATACGGGCTCCACGCGGCGGAGCTTGGCGCTGACGCTGAACGGGCGGGCGGTGAAATGGTAGGCGGCGAGCGACCCGGTCGGGGCATTCACCTGCCGCAGGCCGGGCGCAGCTTCAATCTCCACCTGCGCGTCGTCGGCACTGAGGGTGAACGAACCGGATTCGCGTTCGACTCCGAGCGGTTGCGGCGGGACGAGCGTGGTCGTCTGGGGCGCGGTTTCGACAGGTTGCTCGGAATAGAGCGTCAGGGTGTGGTTTTTCTCGACCGGCTTGATGAATTCCACGCTCAACAGCGCCGTGTTGTTGGGGCCGGGGGTGATTTTCCAATCACGAATCTGTTCGCCCTGCAAGCGGGTCAACGTGTGCGAAGCGGGCAGTTCGATGGTGAGGCGCGGGACCGCCGCCTGCAAAATTTCGTAGGTCAATGCTGTGGTGAACTTGATGACGGTGGGCGTTACCTGCGCCGTCGCGGCGGTGTCCACGGTCACGAGCGAACGACGTGCGACTTCGGCGGTCTTGCTTTGCCAGCGGAGGTTCAACCCGCGATCCGCGCCGAGAAAACCGCTGACCCGGGAGGTGGCCTTTTTCTCCGGGTCGAGCTGCGTGCCGCTCAGGAGCTGCATCTCAATGCCCGCCTCGGCGGCTTCGACATTCACCGATGCGATCGGCGAAACGGGGCCAATGAAGCTTATCTGGTTCCACGGCTCGGCGCGGGTGATTTTTGCGACCAGGTCGAGCGTCACCGCATACGTGCCCGGCGCGGCGCAAAACAGCCGCGACTTGCCCGCGCTGCTCACGATGCGCAAGGCCTCGGGCAATTTGGCAGCGATCAGCGCCACGTCCCCCTCGAACAAGGGCGCGGAGATCTCGTTGGTGGCGAGCGATTCGACTTCGAAATTGACTGTGAACCGCGCCTCGGTGTCCGTGACGTGTCCGACGTAGGCAATGGAACGGAACAGGAGATTCGTATTCGCCGAGCCCGCCGCCGGCGCCGCGGTCGCCAGCAAGCGCGGCGGGCTGGTGCCGCGGGAGATGATTTGCAGTCCGTTCAGCACGGCAACGCCATTCGGGCCGGGCGCGACTTCGATGATCACGGGCAGGCCCGGCGCCGCTACCACATCGCGGAACACGACGTATTGATAGCGTTCCTGCCAGGGCGCGGATGCCTTCCAGCCCGGGGCGCCGAGTTGAGTGAGCGGGCCGAACGTGTTTGTGCCCGACCGCAGTGTGAAGACGGAGTTTTGTTCGCCCGTCACGTCGGCATCGGCGTGGCCGTAGAGGTACAAGTGGTAACGGCCCGGTTCGAGCCCGGTGATCGTGGCCGTGAGATTTGAAGCGTTTTGCGCGAAGATGAACGTGTCAAACATCGCGTCGCCCGAGGCGTTGCCCCAGACGCCCGGCGCGTTCGCCACAGCGATGCTGATTTTGCTGTCACTGTGGTCGGCGAGCTTCAAGTTATCGAGCCGGCCCTCCGCGACGAGCGGCATGCCGGGCGTGAACTTCGGCGCATAGTGATGGTAGAGATTCCAGAAATCATTGGTTGCCTGGCCAGTGGCGGCGAAACCCGTCTTGGCACTCTTCTCACCCACTCCGAAATCCACGTTGAGCAGGGTTTGCGCAGGGCTGGTCACGGCCAGGAAAAGCAGGGCCAAGCAAATGAGGGCTGGACGCCATATTGCCGTCGCTTTGGTGGGCGCGACAGCGTCATGGAGTGCGGCAACCCTCTGCCGCTTTGTGGTGGGGACTTGACTGCACAACGCCGGCTCCAAAAGCGGCAGAGGACTGCCGCACTCCAAAACCTGACGGGGCAACGGGAGGCTTGGGAAATATTTCGCGGCTTGATTCGTGGATTTCATATTGGAGTCCTCCGTGGGGTGGTGCGGGCCGGTTGCGAGCGGTTCGTTTTCATCGGGCAATTGATTTAATCACCGTAGCGACAAAAGAGTTTGAACCAAAATAAGCACAAGTTGCGCCCGGGGTTGGATTCTGCATTTTGCCTCG
>JANYBF010000310.1 GCA_025360895.1 Verrucomicrobiota bacterium | reverse complement strand
CGCGTTACGGCTGGAAGAAATTCATCATTGTCGTGCCGAGCGTGGCGATTCGTGAAGGCGTGCTGAACGCGATTGCGCTGACGAAGGAACATTTCCAATCGCTCTACGGCAACGCACCACTGGATTCATGGGTATATGATTCCGCGCAGGTGTCGAAGTTGCGACAGTTTAACGCCAGCAATCAAATGCAGTTGATGGTGATGAACATTCAGGCATTCGATAAAAGCAGCACGGTCATGCAAAGCCCGCGAGATCAGATGCACAGCCGCAGGCCGATTGAGTTTATTCAACACGCACGGCCCGTGGTGGTCGTGGACGAGCCGCAGAATCTCGCGACGGAACTGCGGACGAAGGCCATCGAGAGTTTGAACCCGCTCTGCACGCTGCGTTACTCGGCGACGCACAAGGATTATTTCAACCTCGTCTATCGCCTCGACCCGGTGAAAGCGTATGACTTGCGGCTGGTGAAGCGCATCGAGGTGGATTCGGTCGTGGACGGTGGGGATTTCAACCAGCCGTACATCGTGGTGAAGGCGATCACGGCGACGAAGACGCGCATCTCGGCCAAACTGGAGATTGATGTCGAGGGTGCGAGCGGTGTGAAGCGCAAGACGGTGACGGTCACGCAGGAGAGCGATTTGTTCGCGCTGTCGGGCGAGCGCGAGAACTATCGTGGCTACGAGGTGGACTTGATTGATGCGGGCAATCAATACCTCCAGTTCAAGAACGGCGTGAGTCTGGCGGCGGGCATCACGCACGGCGGGCGGACGGATGAGGTGTTGCGAATCCAGATGCGCGAAACCATCCGGGAGCATTTCGAGAAAGAGTTGCGCATCGCGCAGTTGCCGCCGGATCAGCGGATGAAGGTGTTGTCGCTGTTCTTCGTGGATCGCGTGGCACATTACGCGGAGGCGGAGGGAAAGTTCCGGCGGTGGTTTGTGGAGTTGTATGGGGAGCTTGCCAAGCTGCCACGCTACGCGGTGCTGAACCCGCTGGCAGTCGAGACGGTTCACAACGGTTATTTCGCCGAAGACAAAGGCAAGGCGAAGGACACGACTGGTTCAACGAAGGCCGATGATGAGGCTTACAATCTGATCATGCGCGACAAGGAGCGGCTGCTTTCGATGAGCGAACCGTTGCGGTTCATCTTCAGCCACTCGGCACTGCGCGAGGGTTGGGATAACCCGAACGTGTTTCAGATTTGCACGTTGCGCGAAATCAGCACGGAGCGGGAACGGCGGCAGACCATCGGGCGTGGCTTGCGCTTACCGGTGCGCGAGAATGGCGAGCGTTGCTTTGACCCGCTCATCAACCGGCTCACGGTGGTGGCGAGTGAGAGCTTCAAGGAGTTTGCGAAGCAATTGCAGGATGAGATGCAGAAGGAGTGCGGCGTAAATTTTGAGAATCGTATCCTGAACAAGCGCGAGCGGCGCAAGGGGGTGTTGAAGAAACAGCGGCTGCTCGACCCGGACTTTCAGGCGCTGTGGGACCGGATCAAACTCAAGACGCGCTACGCGGTGAAGTTTTCGACAGCGGATTTGGTGGCGCGGTCGGCGGGAGAGTTGAATGGGATGCCGGAGATCAAAGCGCCGTTCATCCGTCGGGAGAAGCATGAGGTGTTTATGTCGCGGGAGGAAGGCGTATTCGGCGAGGAGCGCTCGGCCCAAACCATCCGCGCACCAGAATACCACGCGCCGATTCCCGACTTACTCGGCTATTTGCAACGCGAGACGGAACTGACGCGCCCGACGCTGGCGGAGATTTTGCAGAAGTCAGAACGGCTCGATGAAGTGACGCGCAATCCGCAGCAGTTTTTGGAACACGCGGTCGCCGCCGTGCAAAAGTCGCTGCACGACCTGATGGTGCAGGGCATCGAATACGAACGCATCGCGGATGCCAAGTGGGAGATGCACCGGTTGCAGAGTGACGAACTAGAGAGCTATGTCTCGCGGCTGTTAGAAGTGCAGCACAGTATTTACGACGTGGTTGAGTTCGAGTCGAAGGTGGAATATGAGTTTGCCAAGGCACTGGATGCGCGGAAGGACATCAAGTTGTTCTTCAAGCTGCCGGACTGGTTCAAGGTTGAGACGCCGTTGGGAACTTACAATCCCGACTGGGCCATTGTGAAGGAGGAGCAGGATGGCGGGAACAAGCTCTATCTTGTGCGCGAAACGAAGGGCACGACGGAGTTTCTAAAGATTCCAGAAATTCAGCGGAAGAAAATCCAGTGCGGCAAGGCGCACTTCAAGGCCGTGGGTCTCAAGGCAGACGGCTATGATTGGGTGGCCTCGGCTGGCGCGGTTTAATCTTTGCGGTCTTTGTGTTAAAGGGCGTTGCGTTGGCATGGATGAATGGTTGTCCGCCACAACCTGCCGCTTCGGAGATTGGTGCTCCGGCACGCCGTGGAGACAGGTCAAACTATTACGGCCGACCTTTAGGAATCCGGCCCAAGTGACAGATCAGAAAGCCGTGCAGAAAGTGACGGAGTTCGCGGACTTGCGCTTCGCTTAATTTGAGCCGTGCCACCGCCGGCCAATCCCCAAAGGAAAGCACAGCCACAATTCGCCTCGTCCCCGGCGTGAGCTGGCTTTGCGCCAGGTCCGGGGCGAGGCCGAGCTCGTGAAGCAGTTTGATTTCAAAAGCAAACAGAGTTTGGGGCTGGGGCGTCTGTTTGGGCAAATGGGCAAGCAGGGTGCGCAATAAATCGTACACGGCGGGCAGCGGCGTTTCCGTTTCGGTAGTTTGCTCGACCAGGGTCGAGCAATAGGCGGCTTGTTGCAGGTAACCGAGTTCATGGCGCAGGGCGAGGTGGGTCTCCTGAAGTTTGACTTCGCGGAGTGTGTGGAGATCGGAGCGGCGACTGCGTTGAAAGCTGAAGTCAGCAGCGTAAAATAAATCGAGTTTGCCGGCGAATGTGGATTTGGGCCGCCGGGCGCCTTTGGCCACCGTGCTGATGCGGCCGAAATCGGGTGTGAGCCAGTTCACGATCAGGCTCGTCTCCGTGAGTGGGCGTGTGCGAAGGATGAGGCCGGTGGCAGATTCGATCATTTGGAAAGTCCTCCTCGTCCTCCAAATCGGCCAAGGATGGAGAATAAAGCGGAGGACGAAGCGCAGGGACCAAGCTGGATTTTCAAGCGGGGCTTATGATTTGATCTGTTTGAGGGTCGGTGGGGTGAGTTCGGGGGTAATGGCGCCGAGACTGATGATGTACTTGATGCCCTCCGCGACGGACATGCTGAGCCGGGTGACATTCTCCTCCGGGAGCAGCACGAGGAAGCCGCTGGTGGGATTAGGCGTCGTGGGCACGAACACACAAACCAATTTTTCGTTTGCCTTTCCTTGAACCGCGTCCTGTTTCTCGCTCGTCAGGAAGCCGAGGGAATACATGCCTTCCCGGGGAAATTCGATCCGCACAACGGTCTGGAAAGAGGTTTTTGAGCCGGTGCTGAAGGCTTCGTTCACCTGTTTGATCGTGCCGTAGATTTTATTGAGCAACGGGACCCGGAGCATGGCCGTGTCGAGCCAGGTGATAACGCGTTTGCCGATGTAGTGACGGGCGAGCAAGCCAACTACACTGACCAGCACGAGCGCGAGGATTAACGCGGCGAGACTCCAATACCAGAACATTGGCCCGTTGCCGTGATCCCGGTGCGTGACGGTTGGGGGAAGGAAAAACAGCAATAAATCCGTGAGGCTGGAGACGGTACCGAAGAGCCATTTGATCACGGCCAGCGTGACGACGGTGGGCAGCAGGACGGCCAGCCCGGTCAGGAAATTGCCGCGCCAGTGGGCAAGGAATGGTTTATTCACGGGCGCAGTTTAGGTTTACGGGCGAGGCGGCTCAAGGGAAAGCGGGTTTCGAGTAAGCGGAGCAGGCGATGCTCTTCGCGTTTCATCGTGCGGCGGTCGGAGGCGCGGTGGTCGTCGTGGCCGAGCAGATGGAGTGTGCCGTGGATGATGTAGCGGACGAGTTCGGATTGCCAGGTCGTGTGGAAGCGCCGGGCTTGAAGCACGGCATCGTCCAAGCAAACGAACAATTCGCCGTGGAGTTTGGGTCGGGGGTCCAGGGTCGGGGATCGGGGGGCGGGGATTTCGGAATGATCGAATGTGATCACATCGGTTGAGCCTTCGTGTTGGAGAAACTGCGCGTTTATCCGGGCCATTTCCGGCGTGGCGACGAGGGTGATGCCGAGTTCGGCGGTTTTGATTTGGAGCAAGTCCTCCAGCAGCGTGATGCAAATCTGCCGGAGGCAACGGGTTTCGATGGGGCGCGTCCGTTGACGGTTTTGCAGCGTCAGGTCGAGGCTCATTCGGGCTTGGTTTTGCCGCGATGCACTTCGTAGGCGCTGATGATGCGTTGCACCAACGGGTGACGCACCACGTCACGTTTGTCGAACTCGATGACGGCGATACCTTCGACGTTTTTCAACACCCGGTGGGCCTCCAGCAAGCCCGAATGTTTGTGGGGCGGTAAATCCACCTGCGTTTCATCGCCGGTGATCACGGCCTTGGAGCCGTGCCCCAGGCGCGTGAGAAACATCAGCATCTGCTCGGTGGTGGAGTTTTGGGCCTCGTCAAGGATGATGAAGGCGTTATTGAGGGTGCGTCCACGCATATAAGCAAGCGGCGCGATCTCGATCGTGGTTCGCTCGGTAAGTTTCTGGATTTCCTCGGTCGGCAGCATGTCGTGGAGCGCGTCGTGCAGCGGGCGCAGGTAGGGCAGAATTTTTTCGTAGAGATCGCCGGGCAGGAACCCGAGGGCCTCGCCGGCCTCGACCGCCGGGCGCGTGAGGATGATGCGCGAAACCTCGCCTGCGCGCAGCGTGGTGAGAGCCATCGCGACCGCGAGATAAGTTTTCCCGGTGCCGGCGGGGCCGATGCCGAAGGTGATGTCGTTTTTGCGGATGGCCTCAAGATACTTCTTCTGGCCGACAGTCCGGGCGGTGACGCCCGGTTTTTTTTCATGCGTCTGAACGCGGTCGCTCATCAGGTCCTGGAGCGTGGAGATCCCTTCGTGCTGCACCACATTCAGGGCGTGGGCGAATTCGCGATTGCGCACGGGCGATCCAGCTTTCAATGAACCTTCCAAGGACGTGAACAAGTGCCGGGCCTTTTCAACGGCTTCCGCCGGGCCTTCCAGTTTGATCCAGCCATCGCGCACGGTGGTTTTGACGCCGAGTTGCTTTTGGAGTGCGTCGAGGTTGCGTGGGTCGTGATTGAAAAGCTGTTGGGCGGCGCGGGCGTTTTCGAAGTGAAGGGTTTCCGTAGCCATGGGAATGAAAAATTACCGGGCGAGCGCAGCGCGGAGTTGGTTCCCGAGTTCGATCAAGGCTTGCGGAACGACTCCGCTATGGGCGATGACCGGCATGAAATTGGTGTCACCGAACCAGCGTGGGACGATATGGATATGCAGATGCTCGGCGATGCCGGCCCCAGCCACCCGGCCGAGATTGATGCCGATATTGAAGCCTTCCGCTTTCATCTCCTGCTGGAGGATATTGACGCACCGGCGCACGAGCTTCCAGAGATCCGCAACCTCTTCGTCGGTCAGTCCATTCAGGTCGGGCGATTGCTTGTACGGCACGACCAGCAAGTGGCCGCCGGTGTACGGGTAGCGGTTGAGGACGGCGTAACAGGTGCGGTCTCGCGCGATGACAAGGTTCGTTACGTCGTCGCTCGACTGTGCGAGAGTCGTGAACAGGCTTTCCGTCAACGGCGGTTTGGGCGCGACGATGTATTCGATCCGCCATGGGGCATGGAGTGAGTCCATGTCGGGCAGGGTAAGAGTCGCGCGGGGCAAAGTCAAAAGAGCTCTGCCGGTGACCGGGTGACCGCAGCGAAGCCAAAGCCCGGTGGCTACTTGGAAGCGGCGAACTTGCCTTTGAGGATATAGACGATGGCTTTGACGGCGAGTTCCATGAAGTGAAAGGGCTTGGCGATGAAATCGTTGCCGCCACTCATGGTGGAGTTGGTGCGCGCTTCGAAATCATTGAGGCCTGTGACAAATACCACCGGCGTGGTCTTGTAACGCGGCAGCGCGCGCAGTTTGGTGCAAAGCTCGTAGCCGTTCATGCCGGGCATATCCACATCCAGAAAAATAAGATCGAAGGTGCCCTGGCAGAGGAGTTGGTAGCCGATGTTCGGATCCTCGACGGCCGTAGATTTAAGTTTGGCCTTTTCGAGGGCTTGTGAGATGGCCCGCCGCGAGATGGCGTCGTCATCCACCACCAGGATGTTGGGGGAGCTGATTTTGAGTTGTTTGGATCCGTTGGCTTTCTCAAAAAGAAAACCCAGGCAATCCACCGCCGCCGCCGCAGTGCGCAAGGTGGACGCGGTGAGGCTGGCGGGTTTATCGCGAAGATCCTGGAGCATGGCTTCCAAGGCCTCGGCCAGTTGCGCGACGGGGGCAAAGCCAGCGAGGTTGGCATTGCTGGTCAAGGTATGGGTGTGCCGGGCTAATTCATGAAGGGTCTGGACGCGGGCGGCTTCGTTGTCTGCCCGGGTGAGGGCTTTCAATCCGAGGCGCAGGAAATTAAGAAGTTCCGGCAAAGTGGTGGCGAATGTTCCGCGCACATCCATCTGAAATTCAACGTCGAACATCGTCGCGGAGGTGGCCGCAGCGGTGGGCTTCGAGGTGGTCGCGGACAATTTGGCTCGCGGCTCCGGAGTGGAAGGCGGCGGCACCGGAGCGCCGTTGGGGCCAAGCACGCTCGCGATCGCTTCAATGACCTGACGGGGAGTGCAATTTGCCTTGGAGAGACATTTGGTAGCTCCGGCTTTCCACGCATCCTGCACCATGTTGGTGAGGTAGGTGTTGGAGAAGACGATCATCGGCAGCTTCGCGAAGTCGGCCTCGGCGCGGACAAGTTTCATCAATTCGACGCCCGAGAGTTTGGGGAGGACCAAGTCCAGGATGACCGCATCCGGTCGGAAACTCTTGATCAGATCGTACCCGGTTTCGCCCGTGTTGGCGACTTCCACCTGATAGCCTTGAACGATCAGTTTGTTCCGATAAATGTTCGCAACAATCTGATCATCCTCGATGATGAGAACCTTTTTCATGCTCCGGAACTGGCGGGCTGGGCGGCGGTGGGCGTCAGATAAGGGGTCAGGGCCGTGAGAATGGATGCAAATTCCTTGATCGTCTGCGCGCACAGTTCGGGGGCCTGAGTCAGTTGGCCCTCACTGCTCTGCCGTTCAAGCTCGCGCAACGGCCCCACGATGCGGAGCATGCCGCAGGTGGCGCTGGCGCCGGCGCAACTGTGGGCTAGGCGCCGGATTTCCGGAGCGTTGTTCGACTTTACAGCAGATTCCAGTTGCGCGAGTTGTTGAGTGGTTTGCTGGACGTAGAGCGCGACCAGTTCGGTGAGATTGTCGGGATTGCCTTCCGTGAACTCGTGGAGGCGGTCTAGGTCAATGGGTGGGAGGTCGTTCATAGGCATTTGGGTGCTGGCCAGCATTCTGGCGGTGGTGGTGGCGGAATCAGTGGAGGCGGGTTCGCCCGCCGTCGCGGTCGGCCCCCAGCGTTCCACGATGGTGCGAACATCTTCCGGGCGGACCGGTTTCGAGAGGTAATCATCCATCCCGGCCGCGAGGCATTTGTCGCGATCGCCGGGCATGGCGCTGGCCGTCATGGCGACGATGATCATTGGTGACTTGAAATGCGGGTGCTGCGCACGGTCTTGTTGCCGGGTGCGAATTTGTTGGGTGGCTTGGAGGCCGTCCATCTCAGGCATCATCACATCCATAAACACCAGGTCAAACGGCGTGCGTTCGATAGCCGCGAGCGCCTCAACGCCGTTGCTGGCGATGGTGGAGCGATAACCCATTTGTTGCAAGAGGCGCGTGGCAACTTTTTGATTGATGAGATTGTCGTCGCAAAGCAGCACCCGTAGCGGTAGGCGGCTGGCTAGGGTCGGATCGAGTTTGCCAGCCACCCGGGCGGGCTTGGTGGCGGCGCGGGCGCCGGAGACAATGCGACCGAGGACATCGAGCAATTGTGCGGGTTTAACGGGCTTGGTCAAGCAGGTAGCGAAGCCAGCGGCGACGAACTCCGGGTTGTCGGCCCGTACGCCCATCGAGGTCAGCAAGACCAGTGAAAGTTTTTCCCCTTGGGGAAGCTTCCGGATTTCACGCGCGAGCATCAGACCATCCATGCCCGGCATTTGCATGTCGAGCACCGCCAGGTCGAAGGCTTCGCCCGCGCGCAAGTATTCGAGCGCCTGCGTGCCGCTCGG
>JANYBF010000290.1 GCA_025360895.1 Verrucomicrobiota bacterium | reverse complement strand
TGGGTTAGGGTTGCGGCGAGAGAAGCCAGACCGTCATCTGGTATAAAACACCGTTCCCGGCTTAAATGTAAATTGGGCATCCTCAAGCCGCTCTCGGTTGAAGCGTTCTAATCGAGTGGCTTCGTCTTCTGGCGGATAGGTTCGACACCCGGTTCCAATAACAAGGGCGAAGCAAAACAGCAGAAATAAGTGACCGAGACGCTCACGCCGGGTTCGCGACGCAATGGGGTTAGGCGACTCTTTTTGGTCGAAGCACAACATACGCAATGAGACTGTAAACCAGAGCTGGTAAAACAAAGTAGAGAAAGAAAGCCAAAATAGACACGAATGCGGAATCATCTGAAAAATAGCCTGCAATCGGCAGAAGAATAAAGCCACCCCACATCGTTACACACGCTAAGCAAACGGAAACCGGGGTGTCCGGGCCGTTCTCGAAAAAGTCGTGAGCAGTGAGCCAGCACAGGCCAACAAGAACTCCTTCGACAGCTACCCCGATAGCAGCACACTTCAACCATCTCTTAGTTGTTACATTCATTCGTGCACCGGATGCAACCAACAAATCACCAATTCCCATGCGCTTGCCTTACCCGGTATCGGAGCTAACGGTCACTACCGCTTTCAACTCAACGGGGACGCGGCAACGCTCGCGGCTTAGGTGTAAACGGCAATCTTGAATGCACTGCAATCTTAGGGACGTTTTTCCAGTGCTACTTTGAGGAGATCCAAAAGCTTGCTAACTGAATCATTATTTTCGATTTTTACACTCTCTTCTGCCGCCGCCTACTTCTTCTCCTTGGCGGCCTTCTTCTTTTCCTGCTCGTCGCGGTCCTTCGCCAGCACATCAGGCGAAGGCTCGTATTCGGCCGTTACCGTTGTGATCACCGGCGTCAGGACCCACGAGAACGGGGGGTAACCGTACCAGTAGTTCTCGGTGGAGGTCTCGATCATCCGGACGATATCGCCCTTCTCGGTCGCGATCTCCTTCGTCAGCAAGTCGATCTGCTTGGGCAACGACGTCGGCCCGAGGAGCGGGACGAAGATGAGGGCGTTGACTGCGATGTCCGTGTGCGACTTGATATAGACCGGCTTCCCGCTGGGGCCGACGCGACTGTTCCACTGCCTCGCCGTCGAGGTCAGGGTGCAACCGCTCGTGAGCGCCAAGGCGACGAGCAGGATGAGGCCGATTGACTTTCTCATGGGTTTCATGGTTTGGTACTATCGGAGACAGCATCTGCGCGTCAAGGGGAATTCAACTGATAATTACTGCCTTGCCAGCCCTAGCACCCGACTAACGTAGCAAAGCACGCTGGCTGCGTCTGGCGCTGCGCTAGGGCGCATTCAAAAAGATTCAGTGCCTTCCGGTTTGCCGCAGATAATATGACGAGTGACGAAAGACCGACAATACAGCCATGCGCGTGAATGGGCAGCCCAGCAAATACCATATCACCTGCGCGATCTCCCCAGCGTGGCGTTCCAGCGGCGCCACGTGACGCCCGCATTTGCCAAGTTCTGCAATCAGCACGTCTTGCTCAAGTTACACCTCACGGGCTACAAGTTCGCCCAAAAGCAGGAAACCGCGCGACAGATCAAATTTAGTTCGCCGCCGGTTGTCGGCAAGAGTTCGCTGTAGGCCGGTTGATGGTCCGGCCGGGAAATAAGGGTTTACTCGGGGGCAAACAACTCGGCCATGGTCAACGCAAACTCGGGCAGCAGCTCCTCGCTCAGCACCTCCCGACCGGCCAGAATGCTCCTGAGCGCCAAACCGTAGGGCGTGGCGTGATAGACTTCCACGTTGCCGTAGCGCGGATCAATCATCCAGAGGCGCGGAACATTGTTTGTCTCGTATAGTTCCTTCTTGATGACGGTGTCGGCGTGGTGGTCCTCGGAACTGACGATTTCGGCGGCGAGCCAGAGTTTGTTGTTGGCCACCGTGACGAGGGCAAGGTCGGGGCAGAGGCGGGTGTCATGCGCCATTTCCACGGTGGTGCGCGGTTCCAGCAATCGGGTGCTGGTGATGTTCGCCACTGTCGCCTTCATGGCGGTGTGGAGGCGGGAACAAATCAACTCGTGACGCTGGCCGGGAGGCAGGCGTAGGGTCACTTCGCCGGCGAAAATTTCCTCATACGGTTCGCTCATGATTTCGGCAAAAGTTTACGGAGGAATCGTCCGGTGTGCGAATTTTTATTCTGCGCCACCTGCTCTGGAGGGCCCGCTGCCACAATCTGTCCGCCGCCGTCGCCGCCTTCCGGCCCAAGGTCAATGACCCAATCCGCTTCGGCGATTAAATCCAGATTATGCTCGATGACGATGACCGAATGACCGGCATCCACGAGTCGTTGCAAAACGCCCACCAATCGGCGCACGTCGGCCATGTGCAGGCCGATGGTCGGCTCTTCGAGGATGAATAGATTTTTCTTAACGATGTTGGCCGGACGGTTGGCCATCTGCGGCAGATCAAGTCCGGGCTTCAAGCCGGTCAGCAAATGCGTCACCAACTTCACGCGTTGCGCTTCACCACCGCTCAGGGTCGGGCTTTGTTGACCGAGTTTGAGATAATCCAGCCCCGTGTCGTGCAATGCTTCCAATGCGCGCTTGATCTTCTGCAAGTTGGAGAAGAAGACGATGGCTTCCTCCACCGACAAGTCCATCACCTGCGCGATGTTTTTGCCGGCGTATTCAATGTCGAGTGTTTCGTGATTGAACCGGGTGCCGTTGCAGGTTTCACAACGCACGAAGGCAGGAGGCAGGAAGTTCATTTCCAATTTGATCTGGCCCGCGCCTTCGCACTCGGGGCAGCGCCCTTGCGCGCTGTTGAACGAAAATCGGCTCGCCGAGTAACCACGCATCCGCGCCTCGGGCACTTGGGCGAAGAGTTGGCGGATGTCATCGAAGAAACCCACGTAGGTCGCCGGAATCGAACGCGGTGTGCGACCGATGGGCGCTTGATCCACTTCGTAAACAGCCTTGAGCGATTCGTGTCCGGAGAGGTTCTTGCTTTTGCCCGATGATTTCTTGGCGAGAACGGATTGCAGTTCCGGCAGCAAACATTCCCGAATCAATGTGCTTTTTCCAGAACCACTCACGCCGGTTACGGCTACGAAGCGTCCGAGCGGAAAATCCACCGTGAGCTTCTTCAGGTTATTGACCGCCGCATTTTGCAGGGTGAGCCACAGGTTCGTGGCTGCGTTTGTAAGAACGCAACTAACTTTGCTTCCCTTGAATTGCCGCGAACTTACTTTCACAGCCACAGGCCGCCTTTGGCCGCGCGCCGGGAACTTCTTTTCCGCGCGCAAGCTCTGACCGGTGATTGATTCCGGATGTTTCATCAACTCCGCCAAAGTTCCGACCGCCACGACTTGTCCGCCATGCACGCCCGCGCCCGGCCCGAGATCAATGATGTGATCCGCCCGGCGCATCGTGTCTTCATCGTGCTCCACCACAACGACAGAATTTCCGCGTCCACGAAGCTTCTGGAGCACGTCTAGCAACTGCTCATTGTCGCGCGCGTGGAGGCCAATGGTCGGTTCGTCCAGTACGTAAAGCACCCCGCTAAGATTTGACCCCAGTTGGGCCGCGAGCCGGATCCGTTGGGATTCGCCACCGGAGAGCGTCGGGACCCCGCGGCCCAGTTGCAAATAACCGAGGCCGACCTCGTTCAGGAATTTCAATCGCTCCCGGATCTCCGGTAAAATATCGCGCGCAATCTCCGCTGCGCGGCCGGCGAACTTCATCTTCCGGACAAATGCGAAGGCGGCTTCGACGTCCAGCGTGGAAAAATCATCAATCGTTGGTCCGTTGGCGGTTCCGTTTTTGGGCGGTTGGGTTTTTGATACTTTGGGCATCGAACCGCCTGAAGGCGGAACTCCCAACAGTAGCACCGCGCGAGCCAGGGAATGCAACCGCGCACCGTGGCACTCGGGGCAAGCTTCGCGTTCCTGGGCCCAACTCCACCAGCTTTCCTCGATGGAATCCGCGTTGGCGCCGCGCTCCACGTCCGGCAAGTAAAACAATTCCCCGAAACCGCGACACTTCGGACACCAGCCTTGCGATGAGTTGTAGCTGAAGTTTTTCGGGTCGAGCGGCTCGAAGGACCGATTGCATTTCGGGCACGCCCGCTCGGTTGAATGGATCGTGAGCTGGCCATGATTATCCAGCGCGAAAAGGGTTCCATGACCCAGCTTGAGGGTTTCTTCGATGAGTTGTAGCCGCCGACGTGAGGAGGCGGAATCCGGTTCGGAACGGGCGGTCCGCTTCCTCACGTCGGCGGCTACCACGCCCACAACAATCTCC
>JANYBF010000242.1 GCA_025360895.1 Verrucomicrobiota bacterium | reverse complement strand
GTGATGAGCTGGACATCCAGTCCGGACGCCTGCGCCAGCGGCACGGCGCGGCGATATTGAATCATGCGCGCTTCCGTCTGCGCCAGCACGAGCGAGCCGACCTGCTTCCAGCCGGCGGCGATGCCGGTTTCTTTTTCGAGAGTTGCATAAAGTTTGGCGCTGGCGTCAATCAGCTTGCGCAATCCCGCCTGAGGGGCGCCACCCACCAGGCCCGCGCTGAACGAAGTCGTGCCCCCGCCGATTTCGCCTTGTTCGAGCAGCAACACCTCGCGACAACCTTGTTTGGCGAGGTGATAAGCGACACTGCAACCAATGATGCCGCCACCGATGACCACGATACGAGTTTGTCTGGGGAGTTGATTGTTCATGATTCAGTTGGTGGCCGATTTTCTGGACAGGATTGGGCAGACGCACGACAACTTCCGTTGACTTTGTTTTTTGCCGGTAAACGTTGCTGCGTCTGGCATGGTGCGACTGGCGCCATGGCCGCAGGAGCAGTCAAGGCGTGAAGGTCGCCAAGAGGAAAAATGAGGCAAATCAGGCGCAAAGCAATTTGTTCAATTCATCTTTCCAACTGTCGTAAAGTCCTTCGTCCAAAATCTGAAAGCGAAACTCGTGCTTGTCGAAACCTTCGCCCAGTTTTTGCCAGGAAACCCTTTTCCCCATCTTCTCGAAATGACCGGCGATTTTCCGTTTGTATTCGGTGTCAGGATTGCCGGAAAGATGCCGGCCCTTGCTTTCCACGACCACAACTCTGGCGACGGGCTTCTCGTCTTTGCCGTTCTGTACGACGAAATCAGGATGAATTCGATTCTTCCGATACCCTTGAATCGCGAAGCTGTCCCTTCCCACTTTGTTTTGATACCACCACAGCACTTCCGGGTGCTTGTCCAGTACGAGCGCCACATCCGCTTCGTATTGGTTGAAGCCCGCGCGCTCCGCGTACTCAAACAGCGATTTCTCCACATCTGAATCGTCCGCATGACGTAATTTGCCCACGGATCGAATCTCGATGCTCGAAGGGATCTGAAACCGACATTCCACGCATTCGAGATAGAAACACAGCTGGTCTTTTTCCAATAAACGGTCAAAGACCGCTTCCGCCAGCCGGTCGGTTTCCTTTTCAATAAATTCCCGGCATTTGTTTCGGAGCGTGAACTTAACCAAACCCAACTGGCCTTTAAGCGTTGGGTTTATTTTTCCCAGCCGCTCCATGATGTTTTCCACGACGACGCGCAGTTGTTTGAAACTAAAATGTTCGTAGGGCAAGCTCGCCACCAGCCACGCTTTTACCACTTCATCCGCTTCATGATAATCGCCTTCTTCCGCCCCCACGGCATCCAGTCTGGCGCCGATGGTCGCGCGATAATAAAAATCCTTCGCCTTGTCCATTTCATCGCTCAAGTCCCACTTTAGCCCGTCGTAGTTGAATTTCTCCACGTCCACCTGGCTGATGAGATGCGAAAAATAATTCAGCCCTTCGTAGTCCTTCCCCTTGCGAACACAGAAACGCGGCAGATAAATCTTGCCGTCAAACGGGCGATACAAGCTTTTGAATTCGCTGCGGAAAAAGGAAAATTGTTTCGGTCCGGTCTCGCGCTCCCCGCTCTTGTCCACCACACTGCCGTCACCGTCCTCGTAACCCTCCTGCTCCAACGCTTTCTTCACGTCTTTGGCAATGGTATCGGCGCGCTGGCGCAGACAATAAACATAACTCTCGTTCAGTTCGTGGTACTCGGTTCTTTCCGCGAACGGCTGCCGCAGCACGCGCCCGATCAACTGCGTCATGCTCTGCGCGCTGCCGGTGTTGTTCAGCGAAACCAAAATGTAGGCGAAAGGGCAATCCCAGCCTTCCTGCAACGCCGCCTTCGTGATGATCCAGTTGATGCGGCAGCCTTCGGCCAGCAGATCAATCCCCTCGATGTCATCCTTGTCCGAACTCTTGATGGCAATCTCCGTCTCGTTCACGCCCAGCCGCTGGATCAAATACTCTTTGACCTGCTCGCTGTGAATCAGGCCGGCATCCCGCTGGTCTTTGCCGGTCCGCTCGACTTGAATCAAAATGATCGGGCGTATTTCCCGGTGCGTTTTGTCGTAATTCCTTTCGGCAATCTTCCCCAATTCCTCGCGCTTCAACTTGGCTTTGCTCAAACAATTCTCCCACCGACCTTCGTTGGAATTGCAGATGTTGATCGGTAGCTTGATCATGCCTTCCTTCAACAATTCCTCGCCGCCCACGCGGCAAAGAATGTTCGACTCCTGACTCGGGGTCGCGGACAGCTCAACGACGATGCTCGCGTTGAAACCCTCAATTGTTTTCTGCGCCAGCTCGCTGTAAGCCTTATGACCCTCGTCCAGAATCACCGCCGGTTCGTGAATGGCGAGCAGGTTGCCCAATGATGTGCGAACCAGATTGTCCGCCACCTTGTCGTCATCGCCCAGCATCTTGAGATTCGGGTATTTTCCCTTTAACGCCTTGTGCGCCGCCAGATCATCCTCGGGCGGGAAGTGCATCACGATGTTGCCGCCGCTGTCTTGAAACATCTTGAGCTGGTCCTTCGTTTCGCGATTGGCGCTGGCCAGCTTGATGAGCAACACGTTTAGCGTGGAATTCATCTGCGATGGGGTCAGACGGCTGATCTCGTGCTTTTCCCAGACCTCCACCCGGCGGCTGACGGCGTGCTCCAACGAGAAACGATAAAAATGATTCCGGTCGCGCAACGCCTTCAGCGTGTCCTTGTAAATCTGATCGCTCGGCACGACCCACAAGACCAGCCCGGTGCCGTTCCGTTTTTCCAGAATCGTGCTGTGAATCAAACCGAGGACTTGCGTGGCGAGCAGGGTCTTGCCGCCACCGGTGGGAACTTTCAGGCAGAAACTCGGCATGTCCTTGCCCAGCGCATTTCGGCGCTCCGCGTAACGCCGCCCGGCAACGCGAACCGCGTCCCACGCATCCAGCGCGGCGTGCTTGTTGCCCGCCGCCTGTTGCTTCGCCAGTTCCACGAGATAGGTTTTTACCTCGTCGAGAACGCGCAATTGATATTTCTTCAGTTCCATCGGCAAATTTAGACTGAGCAAAGCTCGCCCTCACCCTGACCCTCTCCCCCGGGGAGAGGGAACAGCGATTGTGTGCTTCTGATTTTGCGGATGACTGGACGGCAATTCCAGTCACTGGTTTTCGCCCGAGACGGCGAATGATTCTCCCTCTCCTTGGAGAGAGGACCGGGGTGAGGGAGGTCGTTGATCATACTCACCTTGAATTCTTTCCCACTTTCAATCGTTTCAGCTTCCGGTTGGTGTCTTCCAGATCAAACCGCTCCGCGTCCCACTCGCCGCCGATCCACTCTTTCAGGTGGGCGTGATCCGGGTGCTTGGGATTCGCCAGCGTCTCCAACAGATTGTAGTAACCAGGGATGCCGCCGCAATCGTCCGGTGGACACGCATTCGCCCCGGCCAGACACGTTGGATGCTTGAAGGCCGGGTCCGGCGGAAAAACTTTCTCCACCACCACCTCATGCTGCCAGCCGTCACCGAAATCATACTCGTAAATAAATTTCTTCTTCGCGGCGGGCGCAAGGTCGGCCACGGTGTATTTCTTCTCGTTCAAAGTCTGGCTGCCCATGTCGGCAAACTCCCGGTCCGGCTGGCCGTAGTAAGTCCGCCCCACGATGAACTGGTGCATGTGGCAATTCATCCACGGCATCGCGATCTGGATGGTGTCGTGCAGCCGGTCCAGTTTCATGTCCGCCCGCACCACCACTCGCCGCCAGATGGCCGGCTGCGACCACTTGAGCGTGAGCTTCAATTGATAGAGCGGCACGCCGCCGCCGGTTTCGATTTCAGATATGTGGTTCATCTAATGGCCCCGGATTTTAACGCCAAGCCGCCAAAACGCGAAGGCGCAAAGCGCGGACAATTTCATTGGCACCCGGCTGTAGCCGGGTGGATGCCGTAACGCGGGTCTGAAACCGCTTCAACGGTTTCTGGCGGTTGGCCGAACCGATAAACCGTTGAAACGATTTTTCTCCCCCGCTCGCCTCGGACACCCGGCTGAAGCCGGGTGCTAATGAGAGGAGCTTGGCTGGGTAGGGCGGGCAGTCCTCTGCCCGCCGCAGGCGTGTTGAGTCGTCCGCCCCGTCACGCCCGCCCGGCAGCGCGCACGGAGTGACGCGTCCTACCTTTGCGTCTCTGCGTCTTCGCTGTGCCTTTGCGTTGGATTCGGAAGTCATTTCAAGTTAAACGGTACGAGCATCGGGCGGATGTCGCCGAACTTGCTCAAGTCCTCGCGATGCACCCAGACCTTTTCGCAGTAAATCACCTTGCGCGGATTTTGGTCCTTCAATTTTTCAAGAAAAGACACGTCCAACGCGCGGTCTTCTTTTCGGCTCGGCGAATAAAGCAGATAGTAACTCGTATTTTTCCACTCGCCGATTTTGCCGGTGGCCTTGTTCACTTTGGACGCATCAAAATTCTGGCTCGTCTCGGTGAAATAAACGTAGCGGGCGACTTCCTCAAAGCCCGGCAGCTTGTTTCCTAAATCCCGATACTCGCCCATGAGTTTCTCGCCCACGCGCACGTAGGAAAATTCTCCGCCCAAGCCTTCCACCTTCTCCGTTTTGCCGGACGGCATTTTGTAGCTGTAACCTTTGGCCACGCGCAACACGCGCTCGCGCGTGATTTTTTGGCAGATGTTGAACTTTCCATCCGCGTTTTCCTTCGTGTCGAACGGCTGCTGAATCAAAATGAATTTGCGATTGCCGCCGTCCTCCTTGTTTAATTCCAAAACCGCGTGCGCCGTCGTGCCGCTGCCTGCGAAGGAGTCCAAAATCAAATCTTCGGATTCGCTCGAAAGTTGAAGAATGCGTTTTACCAAACGCACCGGCTTTGGTGTCGCGAACGCATCTTCGTCCTGAAAAATATCCGTGATTTCTTTCTTTGCTTCTTGCGTGTGTCCAACTTCATCATTTGCCCACCAAGTCCATGGAGAAATTCCTTCGGATTCGGAAAGAAATGTTTTTCTACGAGGAATTCCATCACCGCCCTTGCCAAACCAGATTCGATTGTCAGCAACAAGTTTTAGAAAAACATCTTCGACATTTTTCCAACATGTTCCGGCAGGTGGTTTCACTTTCCGGCCAGACGGAGTTGTTATTGTATACATTTGATTCGGCCGAAAACCTTGAGCCGTATAATCCGACGACA
>JANYBF010000159.1 GCA_025360895.1 Verrucomicrobiota bacterium | reverse complement strand
CGGGTGTGATTAAAGACGGGTGAGGGTGCGGAAAGAAGCTCTGCGAATCAGGTGTACAAATATAGACAGTTGCTTCATTAAAGTGGGGATGAAGAACGAAGATGAAGATAGTTTGAAGTGCGATGCGGCCGAGAAACAATTTTTGGAACGGCTGCGGCAACATCCCGAACTGCGGTCTCGGTTTGAAAGCATTTTGGAACTGACGCACAACACTGACGGTCCGTTGCAGACCGCCGATCAGGTGGAGGAACTGCTGATCCAGGAGTTGCGGCAGTTAGGCAACGTGAGCATGAACCAATGGGCGCAACAGGCCGAGGCGCACGTCAGCGAGGAACTCAAAGCGGCGGATGATACCGTGCGAAGTCGTAAAAAAAAACGCTGACGTGGTGGTGCGTCTTTGGATTGGTGAGTGTGGAGGATCGGGTCTGGCGCAATGCGGAGCAGAGCTACCTGCGTCCCTTGCCCGCGCGGTTGGGGGTCAGTTCAGCCGGTCGGTCCAGACGACTGGACCGGGTGTTGACGGCCTTTGGTTGTGAACACTCCTTTGCGCAAGCGGCGGGCAGTGTGCTGGAGCATTACGGGTTTGAGATCCATGCCAGCGCCGTGCGGATCGCCACTTTGAAACACGCCCAACGAGCGCGGCAACAACTGGAGAGGGAGTATGCCAAAACCTTCCGCGAACTGCCGCTCATCGGGAGCGCACACGTCATCGCCCAAGCCGACGGCACGATGATCTGCACGGTTGAGCCGGGCAGCAGGAAAGGCAAACGACCCCGCCAATGGAAGGAAATGCGTTTGGTGGCGGCGCAAGCCAAAGCCAGCGTCCCCACCGTGTATGGCGCGACTTTTGGCAGTGTGACAGAAACCGGACGCCGTTGGGGACATTGCACCCGCACGGCGGGCTGGGGACAGAACAGCCGCATCCACGCCGTGGGAGACGGAGCCGATTGGATACGCTTGCAAAGCCGGGAGGTCTTCGGCAGCCAGGGCCACTTCCTGTGCGACTACTTTCACGTCAGTGAATACTTGGGAGCGGCCGCGCCGAGTTGCCGCCCGGCCCAACCCGATACCTGGCGACGCACCCAACAGCAGCGACTCAAAGCGGGAACTCTGGCTAAAGTGATCGCCACGCTCTCAGCACATCTGGAAGCCCAAGAGACACCTCAAGCAGAAGCCCCCGTCCGCAACGCCCATCGCGATCTGAGCAATCGTTTGGACGCGCTGGACTATCCGGCAGCCTTGGCACTGGGGTTGCCAATCGGTTCCGGCATCATTGAAAGCGGACACCGCCATGTGCTTCAAGCCCGACTTAAAAAAGCCGGGGCCGCCTGGTTGTCGGATCACGCAGACCGAATCGCCCACCTGCGCGTCCTGCGCGCCAACCACCAATGGCTCTCCCTTTGGAATTAGCCTCACCCGTCTTTAATCACACCCCAGCGCCACCGTGGCGATGAAGCCTCGGCCAGCCGGCCGCCTTTCAGCGACCGCCCCATCGTCTGGCGGGGTTGGCAGCGTGAACGTGGCAGGGCGCGCAAGAAGCCCGTGCTTACCTCCTGCTCAGCCTGCCGGGAAAATTGGACGGGCCCTGGTCAACGAGCGCAGTAAAGAGGTGGACGTGGCGTTGCAGCCGCTCTCGGATCAATCCACTCTCGTTCAAGACCTCCCGCACCCATAGCCCCGGAATCCATGGCATCTCCTCGATGCCGTCGAGCACCCGCCCGCCGCGTTCCGGAATTGCGATTAACGGCTCCGCATCCGGCAGCACGGGATCCCAGACGCGTGAAATGAAGGGCATGAAGCGTTCCTTGGTATGGTACGCGGTGGCGAGTATCAATGGTTGCCGGCTGCTGAAGCTTGAGCTAGAGGCGTCTCACGTCGTCGGCCGTTTCTTGAACGGGCGGTCAAGCCAACAGTTCCTGGATTTCTTCCCAGCTCAGCGCCGCCGCAAATTCTTCTTCGCCGCCAATCGTCGCCTGGATGATCTCACGCTTGCGGTTCTGCAGCGTCAGGATTTTTTCCTCGACCGTGTCGCGGGTGATCAGTTTGTAGCTCGTAACCACTTTGGTCTGGCCAATGCGATGCGCGCGATCCGTTGCCTGGTCTTCCACGGCCGGATTCCACCACGGATCGAAATGAATCACCGTGTCTGCGCCCGTCAGGTTCAGGCCCACGCCACCCGCCTTCAGGCTGATGAGAAACACCGGAATCGCGACCTGGGTTTGAAACCGTTCGACGACCGCGCCCCGGTTGGTGGTCGAACCGTCGAGATAACAAAACTCGATGCCTTCCGCCGTGAGCTTCTCCTGCAAGAGCGCCAACATGCCGACGAACTGACTAAAAACGAGCAGGCGATGTCCGCCGTCAATCACTTCCTCCAGCAGTTCGCTAAACATTTCCAGTTTGCCCGACGCATTCGCCGGATTCACGTTGTCCAATTTCAACAACCGCAAATCGCAGCACACCTGGCGCAGCCGCAGCAGCGCGGTCAGCACCACCATGCGACTCTTGGCGATGCCTTGCGCACCCACGGCGGCCAACACTTCCTTGCGGCTCGCTTCG
>JANYBF010000114.1 GCA_025360895.1 Verrucomicrobiota bacterium | reverse complement strand
AATGAAATCCCACCAATGGGCGTGCGCGCCGCTGCCGGCGACCAGCAGAACACCCGGCTTGGCGGGATTGCCCCAGCGGAGATAATGAATCGGACAGCCCTCCACCGTCACGATTCGATCTTCGCGGGGAGTTGATACCGCGCGCTGGAACCAGGCGGGCACGGTCATTGCGTTTTCGTTCATGGCTTGACGTGCCTTGACCAATCGGCACGGGGAGAATAAAGGAATAGATTGCCGCCGAATGCAATCCTGATGTCAGGGGAAATGCGCCTGAGAATGACAGGCAGATTGGATTTGGTCTTAATCTTACTCTTTTTTGGGAAGCTCGGTGCCGGGATCCAGACGGGAAGATTACAATTACCATAAAGATTAGGAATAAGAACTGAAACCTGCCCGCCCCTTCGAGTCACCGGTGGCGGGTGGCAATTGACTTATGGCCGCAACAACCGCGAGTGCTGTTTTAGCCATTGTTCGGCGGTGCGATAACCGGGACACACCGTTTCCACCTGACGCCAGAATCGTGATGAATGGTTCATTTCCCGGAGATGCATCAATTCGTGGAGAATGATGTAATCGCGCACGAACGGCGGCGTTTGGACGAGCCGCCAGTTGAGCGAGATCGTTCCGCGCCGGGAACAGGAACCCCAGCGTGAGCGCTGATTGCGCACGGTTACGCGGCGCACGGCCAGACGATGGCTGGCCGCAAATTCCATCACGCGCAATGGCAGTTCCCGCTCGGCCAGCCGGCGCAAATGGCTTTCGACGGTGGGCCGCAGGTCGTCCGCCGGCTGGATGCCGGTCAACTTTTCCGCGCCCAGCAGAATCACGTTGTCGCCGCTGGCCGCAGTTTCCAGTCGGGCCAGTTCGCCCCGGAACAACACTTCCGAACCCGGTCGCCATTCGGGTGGCTGCGGAGCCGGGGTCGGGAGCCGTTTCAGTTGCGCTTCAAGCCAGGCAAGATTCTGGTTGGCGAACCGGCGCGCGGCGGAAACGGAGCCGCCGCGAGGGACCGTCACGCGGGCCGTGCCATCCGGGCGGAGCCGCAATAAGTAACGCCGCGCCCGGGGATTGTGGACCAACAACAGCGGAACGCGCTGCCCGGCGATCTCAAGCGATTCTCCAATCGCTGACGGGATCAGGAAATTTAGCCAGGAGCGCATGTGTTCAAGCGGCATCAAGGATTGGCGAACCGGGCGGAACGCCGGCCAAAAAATTTGATCGAATGTTTACACTCAATGATAAAGTTCGTGCGGGACTAGCGTTTTGCCTTCGCATCATTTAACCAAGAGTTGCACCGCGCCCCCCGGGCGGGCAAGCTTTTCAACCTTGGTCATGAACAAACGCGCCCTCATCAAAAAAATTCTCGCTCAACTGACGGCGGAATTGGAAGTTTACTTCCGGGCGGCCCACGCGGCCCATGCAGAGGCCACCCATGAGCAGAACAAGGCCGAGAACAAGTATGACACGCGGGGGTTGGAAGCTTCCTATCTGGCGCGCGGCCAGTCCCGGCAGGCGATGGAAACAAAGGCCGCCATCGCGGCTTTTGAAAAACTAATGCCCCGCAAGTTTGGCGTGGGCGAACCGATTGAACTCGGCGCCTTGGTGGAGGTGGAACAGCGAAGCGAGCGCACGCTCTATTTTATCGGCCCGAAAGCCGGTGGCACGGAAGTGGTTCATGAAGGCCGCGAAGTCCTGGTCATTACGCCGCAATCGCCACTGGGCGAGCAATTGCGCGGCAAGAAAGCGGGCGATCGTTTGCAACTGGACCTGGGCGGCGTCCGTGACCCTTACCGGGTGATTACGGTTGAGTAGGTGAATGCGGCGGCGGATTTTCTTCCGTTGGAACCGGGCGATGCGCTTTCAGGATCTGATTCAAGTTCGCTCACTTCGGCACGTTCGGAAACAACCCAACCGTCCTGCAACCGTCCGTGCTTGAGCGGGGCAATGCCATCGGCTATTCTATGGTCATGCCAATCTACGAGTTTCATTGCGAGAAGTGCGAAGCGGACAGCGAAATCCTGATCCGCGCGCGGCATTGGGAAGGAACGAAGTGCCCGCATTGTGGTTCAACCAAGCTTGCGAAAAAATTCTCCACGTTTGCGTCCGCCAATGCGGGCGGAGGCAGTCAAGCGCCCAATTGTTCTGGCGTGCCGAGTTCGTGTGGCAGGTGTGGCACCGGCAAGCCGCACCGGCATTGATCGTCGCCGGAATGGCGAACGTCCTTGCGTATTAAGCGCAAAGTTCCCGCGCCGTTACCTCCGCCAGATTATCCACGAGCCAGTCGGCCTTGTGTGGACGCAAGTCGTCGAGCGTCGCGCCACCCGTGGCCACGGCCAAAACTTTAGCGCCGATAGCCCGGCCACAGCGGATGTCCAGCGGCGTGTCGCCGATGACCACGATTTCTTCGCCACGCAGTTCCCGTTTCAGCACCCGGTTGGCGCGGCGGCGGGCGGCATGCGCGATCTGGTCGCGCTCTTCATGGTCATCCGCAAACGCGCCCAGTTCGAATTCCCGCCACAGATCAAAATGGCGGAGCTTGATCTCCGCCCCGAGCTGGATGTTGCCGGTCAACAGGCCGATCATCGGCGGTTGCGGCAGGGCGCGGAGGGCGCGGAGCATTTGCGCCACGCCCGGACACGCTTCGGTGTGGCTTTGGGCGAGGATGTGGTCGAGCCAGAAGACATAAGGCTCAAAAAAGCGGCGGAAGTTTTCCGCGTTCGGCGTGATGTCGTGGCGGAGGAAAAATTCGCGGACGAGGTTCACATCGGTCCGCCCGGCGAATTTGATCCCCTCGACGCCATTGGGAAGGTTGAATTCCGTGGCGAAGACGCGGGCAAACGCCTTGATGCCAGCCCCGCCCGTGTGAACGAGCGTGCCATCAATATCGAAGAGAACCAGTCGCACCATGTCGCTGGAGCTTATTGATTCGGAACCGGGTTGGCAACGCTGCGTCGCCGGCATTACCACGCCACCGCTGTGCTTGACCGCTCTACTGGTCGCCCCTAGCATCGCGTGGAGTTCATAATGGAAATGTTCCGTGTCATCTTAATCGCTTGGGTCGCTGGCTTCGGACTCAGCTCGGCATTGCGCGCAGAATTGGTCAACGGTATTCGGGCGGTGGTTTATGACGCGGTCATCACCCAGGGCGAGGTGGACGCCGACGCCGCCTTGGTAGCGGGTGAACTGCAGCGCCAGTTCCGCCGGCAGCCCGAAATGTTTGAAAGGAAGATCAATGAAGCGCTCGCAGAGAGTCTGGAGAAAGCTCTGCAACGCCAGTTGATCCTGCGGGATTATGTGGCCTCGGGTTACCAATTGCCCGAGAGCATCATTGATGAAGTGGTGCAAGAGCGGATTCAGAGCGAATTCGGCGGCAACCGCGCCAAGATGACGGAAACATTGCAAGCCCGAGGTGTTACCTATGAACAATTCAAGAAGCAAACCCGCGACCGCTTCATCATCTCGCAGCTTCAAGCCAAAAACATTTACCAGGAACTGATCATCTCGCCGAACAAGCTGGAAGCTTACTATCTTAACCATCCGGACGAGTTCAAGATGGAAGATGAGGTCAAGTTGCGGATGATTCAGTTGAATAAAGCCACCGAAGCCGAAGCGGAAACCGCCCGGGCCCTGGTGGGTGAAATCAGCACCAAAATCAAACAAGGCGCGGCATTTGCCGAGATGGCCAGCGTGTATTCCCAGGGGTCGAAACGCAATGAGGGTGGCGACTGGGGCTGGGTCGAGCGGCGCGTTTTGCGCAAGGAACTGGCGGGGCCGGCGTTCGCGCTCAAACCCGGCGAATTGAGCGAGGTGATCGAAACCCCGGAGGCAATCTATCTGATGCTCGTCGAGGAAAGCCGGAGTGCGCACCGCAAACCGCTCACGGAAGTGCGGAACGAAATTGAACGACTGCTGCTCACGGAAGAACAGAACCGCCTGCGCAAGCAGTACATTGACCGATTGAAAAAGAAAACTTACCTGCGCTATTTCTAAGCCGCGTAAACCCAGTGGGTCGGATGGCTCGCCGCCGACCGCCACCCCCGGTGGCGCGGATGAACCGGAGCCGCCCGCTCTACGCGGTAAGCTCGTAACCCGGCGCAAGCCGAAGTTTCATGACTAACTGGATTGGGATCACCCTCGGCGACGTTACCGGCATCGGCCCGGAGGTCGCGCTCAAAGCCATCGCCAACGAACTGCCCGCCGATGACACCCGCTACCTGTTGATCGGCGACGCCGGTTATGTGAGCCGGATCAACGAAAAACTCGCGCTCAAGCTGGCGATTCAACCGCATGGCAGTGAACCCGGCACCGGTCGGGTGTTCATTACCAATCCCCTGGCCGACCCGCTCCCGCAGAATTTGGTGGACGGTTCACCGAACGCCGCGCGGGCTGCCGTGGCGGGGTTGCAGGACGGCGCGGAACGCTGTTTGCGCCAGGAACTCGACGCGCTCGTTACCGCGCCGGTCAGTAAGTTGGCCATTGTCCGCGCCGGTCATGCGTTTGTCGGGCAGACGGAATTTCTTTCCCAGCTCGCCGGCGTGGCTCGTACGGCGATGATGTTGCTCGGCCGCGACGAGCGGGAACGCTGGTTGCGCGTAGCGCTCGTCACCACCCATGTGCCACTCAAACAGGTGGCCACCCACATCACTCCAGCGAAAGTCATGCTCGCCATCGAGTTGGCCGCGCAAGCTTGTTGCGACCTCGGCCTGCCCCGCACGCGCATTGCCGTGTGCGGCCTGAATCCGCATGCGGGCGAAGGCGGCCAGATGGGGGATGAAGAACAAACCGTCATCGGCCCGACGGTGCTGGCGGCCCAGCGAAAAAGCTTCAACGTTGTCGGGCCGTTGAGCGGGGACTCAGTGTTTCACCACGCACTGCGTGGCGAGTTCGACGCCGTGGTTGCGATGTATCATGATCAGGGTCTCGCCCCACTGAAGGCGGTGGCGTTCGACACTGGCGTGAATTGGACCCTCGGCCTACCCTTCATCCGCACCTCACCAGATCACGGGACCGCGTACGACATCGCCGGTCAGGGTCGAGCGAACCCTTCCAGCATGATTGCCGCGCTGCGCCTGGCGAAACAACTGGCTCGCCGGCACACCTAGCGGAAGTGGTAAACAACTCCGATTTTTTTTGAACAGATTTCCAAGGCTTCAGTCTCACACTTTGTAATGCAAAGCGAGTGGGCTAAAACATGTCTGTTCCGAACAAAAGCGGCAGTCGTAGGGTTGCCGTTTGGAGGCGGGCGCAAACGAGGTCGGCGATCGTGAAAGTTCTTCGGGCGCAACATTTGGGCATGTGCTTCGGTGTGCGGGACGCCATCGCACTTGCCGTCGAAACCGCACGCCACGAACCATTGACGGTTCTGGGCGATCTCGTCCATAACGAAACCGTGTTGACGGAGTTACAGGCGCGCGGAATCCACTTCGAGTCGCGACCGGACAACGTAGTCACGCACAACGTGATGGTCACGGCGCATGGCGCGTCGGACCGGGCTTTAAGTCAAACGCGGGCGCGCGGACTAAATGTGGTGGAGGCCACCTGTCCGCTGGTTCGCGTCGCGCATCGCGCCTTGGCCAGGCTGGTGGCAGAAGGTTTTCACCCCGTCATTATTGGTAAACGGGATCATGTTGAAGTCCGAGGTCTGACGGAAGACTTCGCGGTTTTCGATGTCGTCCTGGCGGAGGAAGAGGTCACGAAGCTGGCCGCGCGGCCGCGCTTCGGGGTCGTGGCCCAGACCACGCAGCCCATTGCGCGAGTGTGTGAACTGGTGCAGCTAATGCGCGAGCGCTTTCCCATTGCCGAAGTGCGCTTTGTGGATACGGTTTGCTTACCAACGAAACAGCGCCAGAACGCCGCCGTGGAACTTGCGCAGCAATGCGACGTCGTCATCGTCATCGGCGGCACGCACAGCAATAACACGCACGAACTGGTTGCTACCTGCGGTCACTACTGTGCCCGGGTTCATCATGTGCAAACAGGGGATCAATTGCAGTTAAGCTGGTTTGCTCCCGACGATACCGTCGGCCTGACGGCGGGCACCTCGACCCCAGACAGTGTAATTTCAGCAGTCGAGGTTCAACTCAACCTGCTTGCCACAAAACTCAGCCAAGCACTCAAGGAGAAATACCATGAACTACACGAACTGGATTGAGTACTTCAAACACAACAAACAGAACCGCCCCGAACCGGACTGGGCCGCGCCGGTCAACGTCCCGCCCGATGTGCTTGGACCGATGCTGCGATCGGTCGAGCAATTCCGGTTGGGTGACGGCGGCGGACCGGCTTCGCTCATTGCCTATGACGCCGAGGGATTTCGCAGCAGCACCGAGGAAATGCGAACCATCGTGGATCTCTGGTTCAAGGAAGAAGCTGAGCACGCCCGCTTGCTCGGCTGCGCCGTGAAACGATTTGGCGGGCGGATCATCACTTCGCATTGGAGCTTTACCGCGTTCTGTCTGTGTCGCCGGGTGTTGGGCGTTCGGTTTGAATTGCAGGTGCTGACGCTTACCGAACTGGTCAGCACGGCCTATTATCGGATGCTTCGGAAATATTCACCCGACGGCCCGCTGGCGGCGATGTGCGAGTTGATTCTCCGCGATGAGGCCGGCCACGTTGCGTTCCAACGCGCCCGACTGGTCAGTGCCGGCTGTCCGCTTCCCGGATTGTGCGGTTTGTGGTGGTGGAGTCAGTTTCTGCTCTGCGGTTACGCCGCCGCGACGGTCCTGTGGGTGAGCCACGCGCCGTGCCTTACGGCCATCGGTGGGTCCCGGGGAGAATACTACGCGGCGGTGACGCACCAACTGACGCGCTTTGTTCGTTCGTTGCACCGGACGAATAAGCCCCTGAGGATTCCCGCGCTGTGGGTGAAACGCGCCCTTGCGCAAATCGAACCGGCCAAATGAATACTCCGGCCGGCAAATCAAACTGGAGCCGTTGGTTCACCGTCGTTCTCTTTGCCATTGCCATGGCGTGGGTCGAATCTTCGGTGGTCTTTTACCTGCGCACGCACATGGACCGTCTGGAGCCGCATCAGACCAACCCGCTTCCGCGCATTGGCGGTTTGGGCCCGGTGGAACTGGTGCGGGAACTGGCCACACTGATCATGCTGTTGACGGTCGGCCTGCTCGCGGGGCGAACCTGGCGGGCGCGGTTGGGCTACACCTTTATCGCGTTCGGTGTGTGGGACATTTTCTACTACGTTTTTCTAAAGGTAATGTGTGGCTGGCCGCATTCGTTGCTGGATTGGGACATCCTTTTTCTGCTGCCGTTGCCGTGGTGGGGCCCGGTGCTCGCGCCGGTGTTGATCGCAGCCCTGATGATCTTTTGGGGCACACTTGCCAGCCAGGTTGAACCCGCCCGGCACCTTCGGGGGGCGAACGGGCGTGGATGGGTCGCGTGTCTTCTGGGAACAACCCTCGCCTTGTATGTATTCATGGCGGACGCTCTGCGCGTCGTGGGTGCCGGCGATGGTGCGATCCGCAATGTGCTACCGGCAAATTTTAGCTGGGCGCTGTTTTTGTTGGCGTTGATTCTGATGGCTGGGCCGCTGGCGCGGGAGTTGAGGTGGCTCCGCCCGCAGCGGGATACAGCCCCCGAAACCGCATTGGACGGCGAACGGACAAATTGATATTCCACCCACAAACAAACCACCCATTTGATGCAAACCATCGAAACGTCCAGTCGCGCCGGGGAATTCAGCACGCTGCTGCGGGCCGAATCCCAAACTGTCGCGGCGTGGACAGTCGAGTGGCGGTCGCGGCGCGTGGCCACGCATCTTGCCGTCATCGTTTTTGGGGCGGGTTGTTTTGGGGCGGCGATGGGCTGGTGGCGGGCGCCAGAACAAGCGCTCTACGTCGCGATCAAATTTCCGTTCATCCTGCTCCTCACCGCCCTGGGCAACACCCTGCTCAACGCCATGTTGGCGCCACTGCTGGGTCTCAACATCAGTTTGCGCCAATCGCTGCTCGCCATCCTGATGAGTTTTGCGATTGCCGCTGCGATTCTTGGTGCCTTCAGTCCGTTGGTGGGCTTTCTCGTGTGGAACGCCCCAGCTATGACGCCCGATGTGAAATCCACGGCGACCTATGGTCTGATCAAACTGGTGGATGTGGTCGTCATTGCCTTCGCTGGCATTGCCGGCAATGTGCGCCTCTTCCAACTGCTGGCTCAACTCGCTGGCAGCTGGCGGATTGCGGGGCGCGTTCTGGTTGCCTGGCTCGCGGGAAATCTTTTTCTCGGCAGCCAGCTTTCGTGGATTGCGCGCCCCTTCATGGGCGCGCCCCAGTTGCCCGTCGTTTTCCTGCGCGAAGGCGCGCTTCAGGGAAACTTTTACGAGAATGTCTGGAGCACCATTTTCCAGCTTGTGCAATTTGACTAAACCGAAACCATCAACCTCGCGAACACCATGAACGAATCCAGTCCCATCCCCCCGCAAGTCCCCCCGCCGATCTACGGCCCCCGTCCACTCGGCGACGAGCCGGCCGAGCGCGCGGTGATTCCGAACGTCATTGCCGCTATTGAGGCGGTTCTGCGTCAACCGCGCCGCGTGCTATTCCAACTCCGGCAGCCCGGAGCCAGCAAACTTATCGCCGCGATGCTTTTTGTCGCGATCGGGTGCAGTTTGATCTACGGCGTCATCGTCGGTTCCTTTTCCGGTGGGATGCAATGGTGGGCCGCTCCTGTGAAAATTTCTGCCGGCCTGCTCATCTCCGCACTCATCTGCCTGCCGAGCCTCTACATCTTCGCGTGCCTGAGCGGATCACAGGCGCGGCTGGTGGAAATCGTCGGCCTCGTCGTCGGTCTGCTCATGTTAATGACCATTCTGCTCATCGGTTTCGCGCCGGTGGCTTGGCTCTTCTCGCAATCCTCCGATAAACTCGCGTGGATGGGGGCGTTGCACCTCATCTTCTGGGGGATCGCGACGATTTTCGGGCTACGCTTCCTCGCCGCAGGCTTCTCGCACTCGAAGGCGCGCTCGAACGCCGGCCGCAACACCTGGGCGGTAATTTTCATACTCGTGGTGTTGCAAATGACCACCGCCCTCCGGCCCATCGTGGGCTCGGCGGACACCTTGATGCCGACCGAGAAGAAATTCTTCCTCAGTCACTGGGGAGATTCGATGAAGACGCCGGACGTTAAATCACTTCAAGACTCGCGCTGATTGAACTTTTGGCAACCTGGCTATTCGCATACGAATGACATGATGATGAAATTTTTCCGGCTGATCTTCAAACGTGAAACCCTCGCGCCCGTGGCCGCGATGACCTTCGCCTCCGCCGTGTGTTTGGCGGTGGTGATTGCGCGCATCGCGTGGACCGGTAAAATCCGTTACAGCTTTCTCGCGTGGAATTTATTCCTCGCGTGGTTGCCGCTGGTGTTCGCCCTGTTGGCTCGGGAAAATTATCGCGAAGGCGAGAAACCCGGCTGGCGTTTCATCGGCTTCAGCGCCGCGTGGCTGCTGTTCTTCCCGAATGCGCCCTATATCTTTACCGACTTGATTCACCTGACGAATCGGTACTCCGCGCACTTCTGGGTGGACCTAGCGGTGATTCTCTCGTGTGCGTTCACCGGACTAGTGCTGGGCTTTGTGTCGCTGTATTTGATGCACTCGGTCGTGACGCGGATGTTGGGACGCGCGGCGGGTTGGTTGTTTGTGGCGGGCGCGGCGGGACTGGGCAGTTTCGGGATTTATCTCGGCCGCTTTCTGCGGTTCAACAGTTGGGACATCGTCGCCAAACCGGGGAAGCTTTATGATGGCATTAGTTCGGTTGCAACCGGACAATTTGCCCATCAAGGCCACTTCGCCTTTCTGGCGCTGTTCGCCACCTTTATTTTCATCGCCTATGTGATGCTCTATGCCCTCACGCATCTGCCCACCGCAGCGCAAATGCGAACGACCGCGTATGATGAAACTCAATCACCTACGCCCGCATGAACCGTGAACAAATCATCCGGCACCGCATCCAACTGCTGACGTGGTTCTTCATCGTCGGTCTTGTGATCAGTGGCGCGACAGCGATTCCACTCGTGACTGAGCTGGACTGGCTTGTAAAAATCACCGACGCCCGTCGGTTGGTTGAACCTCCTGCTTCGCCCAATCCGCCTGTTTGGGCGATCTGGCTGATAAAGGTCCAGGCCATCTTGCAGGAGACCAGCGACCACCATCCCATTCTGTTCTACGGCACCGACTGGCTGGCGTTCGGGCATTTCGTCATCGCCAGCGCATTTGTGGGCGCGCTGCGCGACCCGGTGCGCAACCGCTGGCTGTTCGACTTCGGCATGATTGCCTGCGTGCTGGTGATTCCCTTCGCGTTGGTATTTGGAGCAGTCCGCGGGATTCCATTCTGGTGGCGGCTGATAGATTGCTCGTTCGGCGTGTTTGGGTTTATTCCACTATGGTTCTGCCGCAGGTGGACAATGGAACTTGAACGCAGCGGGCGTTAAGCGGGAACGATGTCTTCGAGATTCAACACAACGGCGCAAAGTGGCCAAGCTGGGACTGCAAACGGCAAAAGAAGGCCCAACCGACAAGCCCCACCTGACGGTGGTGTCCTGTTCGGCGAATTTTTTGTTCTTTATGCCTTTACGATATCAAGTCTTCCGAATGGATTTGGCCAAACCGAAATAAATCGTCACCCCCAATTTTATATTATTACTCGCGGTAGTTCCCGCTTTGTGTGGGCTTCTCCTTCTCAAAATTGATCCTCGCTGTGGGTATTATTTGTTCCATCGCCACCGGGGTCGGCGTGGCTCGCTCGTGTTGACTCACGGCTAAATGTTACCGGAGGCTGGAGTCATATGAGCTTCGTTGCCTCACGATTCAGGTTACCCAGGGCAGTGAAGAACTTCTGGAGTTTGATCTCAATGTTTTTCTGCAACGCGAACGGATCTAAGATGGCATGTTCGGCATGGAGTTTCACCTTCGTCGCTTCAGGGATGTCCGGGCTTTCCAACAGTCTTTGATAGGGTGTCTTGGGGGTGGTCTCATAGCCGCGCTTGGTCTTCCCGTCTTTCTTCTCACGCTTCAGGAGCTTGAACGTCGGCTTGAAGTGGTTGGTGCACAAACTCCATTCCTGCGCAGACAAGTCGTTCATCAACGCCACCAGTTCGGGATGCGCGAACCGCTCATGCCCGAACAACTGCCGCACCTGCGTCCAATTCTTCTGTTCACAATGCGCGTTGGCATTCTTGCGATACGCGCGGCTGCGCGTCCAGGGCATCTTCACGTCCCGCCCGGTCAGATGTTTGTGCAACGCCCAATTGAGGAACTCTCCGCCATTGTCCGTATGGAAGTCTTTCATCCCCAAAGGCACTCCTTTTTCCAACGCCTTCAACGCCACCAGCACCGCAGCGGCACTCTTGTTCCAGACCGCGCGGTTCTCCGGCCAACCGCTGTAAAGCTCGGTGAACGTTAGGGAATTGACGTAATCTCCCTCAGTGCTGGCATCGCAATGCGCCACCGTATCGGCCTCGACTGAGCCAGTCCGTGTCGTGTCCGGCGGACCGCCGCGCGTGGGCACTTCATGACGCAGGATCGTCCCGGGGCGCGTGGTGCAGAGTCCCTTCTTGGGATGCTTCACGCGGGAAGAACTCAGCAGGCGATCTATCTGTGCGGGACTGATGTTCAGCAGTTTTTCTTAAAAACTTCCCCCAGCGGCGCGGAGCGCCGCTGATAATGCTCCAACCATTCGGGCAACGCCGCCTTGAGCCGCTTGCAGCACCACTGATCACTCGCCAACCACACCGCCTTAAGCACCGGCACGACCTCCACCGGATCGTAGATGACTTTTGGCCCGCTCCGTTTGGGCGGGGTCGTGCGCAGCGGATGGTTCAACAACCGCAGGGCGGATTTGGGATGATACCCGCACGGCGCGCAAAACTCCGAGAGAATGCGTGACTTGTGCGGACGACCCGCCCGCTGATAGCGAGCGTGAATGTGAGCCAGACACTCGCGTTTGGCTGATAAACTCATGTTCGTGGTTCGGGTAACCATGAATATGAGTCAACGTATCGGCTGACTCCTCGTCCCCCTCCCGGCCCTGGTAACATTTAATAGGAGTCAACTCGCTCTCACGTAATGCCACGGTTTGGATTTGTGTCGTTATCGGTTTCCTTGTCAGTATTGTTTTATTTTCGATTGGCTGAGCATTCTTAATTTTTGTGGCCTTGTTCTGGTTTAATCCTATTCACGCTTGATGTTCAGTTCGCTTCCTAACTCCACCGCTTACGGCTGGCTCATGCTCGCGGGCATTTGCGTGAGCCTCCTTTACTGGTCGCGGCTGGCGAACCGTGATGAGCGGCTGGGTTCATTTACGTGGCGGCGCTGGCGGGTGCGTTCCTCGGCGCGAAACTGGTTTATCTCGGCGCGGAAGGCTGGCGGCATTGGCACGACGCGGATCGCTGGGTACAGCTCGCCACGGGCAAATCCATCATTGGCGGACTGTTGGGCGGTTACGCGGGCGTGGAAATCGCGAAGCACCTGCTTGGTTACACGAGCGTCACGGGCGACTGGTTCGCGGTCATCACACCGGTCACGATCATGCTGGGGCGCATCGGCTGTCTGTTACACGGTTGCTGCCTCGGTCGCGTGTGCGTTGCGTCGTGGTTCACCGTGAATGATGCCGTCGGAGTCGCGCGCTGGCCGGCGGCGGCGATGGAATTTCTTTTCAACGCGGTTGCCTTGAGCGTCATCCTCCTGCTCAAGTCGCAAAAGATTTTGCCGGGGCAATTGTTTCATCTCTACCTCATGGCCTACGGCCTGTTCCGCTTCGCCCACGAATTCCTGCGCGCCACGCCGCAAATTCTCGGGCCGTTGAGCGGTTATCAAATCGCCGCCCTCGGACTGGTCGTCCTGGGTGGAGTGGGGTTTGTGTTGCGACACCGAACCGATCGGGCGAGGACGCGGTGAACAATGTAGAAGGCAGTTCGCGATCAAACAGGCGCTACGATCATTGCAGGGAACTATCTTCTCGAACTTCGTGTTTCAATTGGCGACCCAAACCATTCGGGTAAACGCTTGGCCACCACGGCCTACTTCGGCGCCGTGATCATCGGGAAGCTGTCCGTGCGGAAGGGCGACGCGGGCAGGCCGTCTTTGTTCCACAGGTTCACTTCCGGAAAATCCGCCCAGCCGTAACGCACCGCGACGGGCTTGGAAATGTCCGGACTACTGACGACCACGGTGTCGCCAACGATTTCCGCCTTGGCCCAGACGAACTTTTTGTCTTCGCCGCAAATCGCGAAGCCATTCAGTTCGCCGCCGCGTGCCTCAAGCCCTTTGCGCGCATGGTCGAAATGCAAGATCACCTGGTTGCCCTTGATCTCCTGGTTGCGGTAAAGCGGCCCGGAGAATTCAATCTTCTCTCCGTGTGCAATGGCCCGCGCCGCCAAGGCCAGACGGGCGCCCACCGGCTGTTTCCATTTCGGATGAATGTCTTTTGGGTCGCCCACATCGGTGACGACCACCATGCCAACATTGGGGAGCACCTGGGTCGCCAGCAGTTGCGCCTCGCGCAATTCGGCCCACGCGCTATCCACCGGCTGTTCTTTGACTGCCTGGAACGGAGCGAGTTGCACGGCTAGGAACGGAAAATCCCCTTGCCCCCAATCCCGTCGCCAGCAGCGGATCATGTCGGGGAAGAGCGTGCGATATTGCTCGGCGCGGCCGGCGTTGGATTCGCCCTGATACCAGATCGCGCCCTTGATGGCGTAGGGAATCAACGGGGCAATCATCCCGTTGTAAAGTTCGCCACTGCCGCCCCAAGGTCGTCCCGGGGCCTGCTTGGTGAAGTTGGTGCCGGCGGTGGCGGCATCGGTCTTTTCTTTTTCAAAGGCAGCGGTGGCCGCGCGCCAGGTTTTGTCGCCAGCGGCCGACGGTTCGAGAATCTCCTTCACGTACCGCGGATTAATCTCGAACGCCTCGCGGCTCATCCACGCCTCAGCCGGGGTGCCGCCCCAATAGGTGCCGATCAAGCCGACGGGATTTTTTCGCGCTTGCTGGAGGTCGCGACCGAAATAGTAACCCACGGCGGAGAAGCCCTCGATGCTCTGCGGCGAACAGAGTTCCCACATGGCCTTGACGACTGTGGTGGGCGCATCCGCGCGATTTTTGAGAACATTGAAAACGCGGATCATGGCGTTGGTCGCGGAAGCGATATCGGCGGCGGGTTCGGAGGACCGGCTCAACGGCCATTCCATGTTCGACTGCCCGCTGCAAACCCACACGTCACCGACGAGGACGTTCGTAAATTGCATCGTGCCGGACTTGCTGGTGATTGTGAAGACATCCGGCCCGCCCGCCTTGAGCTTGTCGAGCTTGACGTGCCACGCCAGGTTTTGCGCGGTGGTGCTGACCTTCTGGTTGCGGAACTTGATGGTCACGACTTCGCCGTCATCGGCCCAGCCCCAAACGGGCACGGGTTGGCCAGCTTGGAGTACCATGTTGTCGGAGAAAAGCGGTGCGGGTTTGACGGCGGCGGGCAGTGCCAGCGGCAGCGTGGCGAAAAGAAAACCGACGAGGCTTCGACAAATGATTTTTGGCGTCATGGTTGTATTGCAATCAAGCGACCGGGCGGGGTCAATCAAAAATCCCTTTGGAACTGGATCGTCTGGAAGCGCGCATCGGGTTTCAATGGCGTCCGCTCGAGCGACAATGGCTGGGTTTGGCTCGGGCTTTAATTTCTCCAAGTTCACCGCTCCAAGTCCCAGCCCGATCACCGATCAAGTTTTCCGCGCCGCCTCAGTCGCTCCGGGCTGAATGGAATTAGCCGGCCTCGGGTTCAACCGTAAAAACCCTCGAACTGCCTGCGGTTCAACCGGCCAAAACGGATTTGCCATCCGGAGATGGACAACGCGGAATCGAACGAGCACCTTCTACCAATGCCTGACCTTCGCATTCATCTTCGTACGGTTTCCGTGGCCTTGACCGTTCCTTCAGTGAAACAGAATTCCATGCGATGGCGCATCACGCTCTTGCCTTTGGTCGCTGTCGCTATTACCGCAGCTTCAACCTTCAATGCCACCGCTGCCGATGCGCCCGCACCCTCGTTGCTGAGTGCCAATGCCCCGGCTCCGGTGGTGCTGCCGGGCAAAGGGCCGGCCCAGCATCCGTTCCTCTACGCCGGGGAATGGGACACGCGGAAGCCCCTGGAGCAGTCCCTGTTCATCGTGCGCGAGGGCAAGGTCGTCTGGCAGTATTCCCTGCCGCTGCGCACCCCGACGGGCAGCATTCAGGAGTTCGATGATGCTACGTTGCTCGCGAACGGGAATATCATTTTCTCCAAAATGTCCGGTGCCGGCATGGTCAGCCCCGAGAAGAAGACGGTCTGGGAATATCCTGCGCCGCCGGGCACCGAGATTCACTCCTGCCAATCCCTCGGCCAAGACCGCGTGCTGATCATGCGCAATGGGAATCCAGCCCAGGCGATGATTATCAACACCGCGACCGGCCAGATCGAAAAAGAAATCCCCATTCCGACGACGGTCCCCGGCACCCATGGACAATTCCGTCACATCCGGATGACCAAGGCGGGCACGATCCTCGTCCCGCACATGAGCGAGGGCAAAGTCGTGGAGTATGATCTGGCTGGCAGGGAAGTCTGGTCGGTCAAAGCCCAGTCCGCTTGGTCAGCGGTCCGGCTCAAGAATGGCAACACGCTCATTGCCGGGGACGCCAAAAAATATGTGCGCGAGGTCAATCCGCAGGGAGAAACAGTTTGGGAGCTCACACAAGCCGATGTGCCGGCCATCAAGTTGTTCAACACCCAGACGGCCAACCGGCTGGCCAACGGCAACACGGTTATTTGCAACTGGGTCGCCGGAAACAGCCACACGAATGAGTGGGCCGGCACCGTGCAGGTCTTCGAAGTCACCCCGGACAAGCAGGTCGTTTGGGCTTTGTCCTCGTGGAAAGATCCGGACCTCGGTCCGTCCACGTCCATTCAACTGCTTGACGAACCCTGGGCGACGGAAGACCAGGAGCGGTGATATTCTCGTTGCGATGAAACCCTTTCCATCGCGCTTGCGCTTGTCGCAATTGGTTGCCTTTTTCAGCGGGGCCTCTTGGAGTCCCCTCGCTTTTTCAGGAGCCATGGCTGCCGCGTTTGGTTCGACCTCGGCGCCACGGGCTGCTAGGTGTGCAACCCGGTTGAGGAACGTTTCGCTTCGCTTGAACGTCGCCCTCATCGCCGTAGTGCTGATCACCATCGGTTTCCTTCCCGTTGCGGTCGTCCTGGCCGGTGCGCCGGTCGTTTTTCAGCCCGCCTACGCGCCCGGTCCGGCTGACAATCCGCTCAAGGGTTTCGTCCCGTATGCCGGGCAGGGGCGGGAATTTCCGCATTCGCTGGAGTTCGGCTATCTGTCCCTCGCGGCGGTGATGACCGGCCCCACAAACTTCAACTGGGCGCCGTTGGAACGACTGCTTGACGGCATCGCAGCGCGCGGTTGCCAAAGCGTTTTCCGCTTCTACCTGGAATACCCGCGCAAGCCCAGCGGCGTGCCGGAGTATCTCGTCGCGGCGGGCGTGAAGCTCCGGGCGTGGACCAACACCAACACCCAGCCGCTCTCACCCGCGCTTGACCACACGCCGGACTACGAAGATCCCCGCCTGCGGACGGCGCTTGTCAATTTCATCTCCGCTCTCGGCGCGCGTTATGACGGCGATCCGCGTATCGGTTTCATCACTGCCGGCCTGCTGGGTACGTGGGGCGAATGGCACTGCTACCCGCATTCGGAATGGTTTGCGTCCAAGACGGTTCAAGCGGAAGTCATGGATGCCTACACGGCGGCTTTCCACAAGACGCCCGTGTTGCTGCGCTACCCGGCGGGCGACGATGACTTCAAACATACTCCGAACGGTCGGCGTCATTTCGGTTATCACGACGATTCCTTCGCCTGGGCCACGCTGGATACCGGTCGCAAGCAGGACGACTGGTTCTATCTGACGGCTTTGCGAAAAGCCGGACCCGCCGCGCTGGAACGTTGGCGCACCGCGCCGATCGGTGGCGAGATCCGGCCCGAACTCTGGCCGTGCTTGTGGAAGGCAACGGGCTGTCCGGCAGGCCAGAACTTCGCGCAGTGCGTTCGCGAAACCCATGCCACCTGGTTAATGGATTCGAGTACGTCCCGCCCGCTGACGACCGACGAACGGGACCGCGCCAGCGCCGCAGCGCAGAGCCTCGGTTACGAGTTGCAGGTCATCCAAGCCTCAGCGGTTTTGGCGGGTCGTCAACTGCAAGTCTCCGTCACGATCACGAATCGCGGTGTCGCGCCGTTCTACGCCGGTTGGCCGGTCCGGGTGCTGGCGGTCGGCTCTGCCGGTGGCGAGGCGATCGTCGAACTTCCTTTTCGCTTGAACACTTTGCTGCCCGGTGCTGCCGCTAATACCCAAGTCGGGACGCTGGATCTCGCGAAACACTCATCCGGCGCGGTGACCTTGCTCCTCGGCATCCCCAATCCGCTCCAAGGTGGACGCCCGTTGCGCTTCGCCAACGTGGATCAGGACCGCGACCGGCCCGGATGGCTGACGTTGGGAAGAATTGCCATTCCATGACCCGGACATCCTTAACCTAAGTGGGGTGCGACTAAAAGCGGGTGAGGCTCTCCGTTCCTCCCCCTCCTCCTCGTTCTCATCCTCCTCCTCGAAACAATGGGGGATTTCGAGGACGAGCACGAGGATGAGAACGAGGAGCAGCGGAAGAGTCCCCACCGGCCCTC
>JANYBF010000096.1 GCA_025360895.1 Verrucomicrobiota bacterium | reverse complement strand
CGCAGTTCCGGCGGCACGAACGGCAGATCAAGCGTGGAAAAAATCTCTCCCTCGTCCTGGCACTTGACGAGCAATTTTGGGTCGCGCGTTTCCTCCTTGGATTTGAACAAGCCGTATTCGTTGAGCCGCAAGCCACGTTGAATGGCGCGCTGCCGCATGACGATATTGTGCTCCTTGCTGCCGGTGAAATAGGCGAGGGCGAACGGAAATTCCGCGTCGCTTACCACGCGCAGGTCGCACTGGATGCCGCCTTCGAGAATGACACTCGCCTTGGTGTCGCCCTGGGCGATGACCTTGAGAATGCCGGGTTGCTCGACAAAATATCCGATGACTTTGACCGGCTGCTTCGACGACGCGAGCAGGTCAATGTCGCCGATGATTTCCTTCGACCGGCGCAAGCTGCCCGCAGTGCTGCAACGAATCACTTCGGGGTGTTGCCGCAAGCTATCCAACAACGGCTCCGCAGCCCTGAGCGCATCGCCGAGGCGATGTTTGGAGGCGTATTGCCGTTTGCGGGCGATGCCTTCGAGCAGATTGGCCTGGGTCTTCTCGCCAAAGCCATCGAGCTCGGCGACCTGGCCGGCCTTGCACGCGGCTTCGAGTTTGGCGATGGAATCCACTCCCAGTTTTTTGTTGAGCGCCTGAATTTTTTTTGGCCCGAGGCCGGATATATCGAGCATCTCGACCAAGCCGGGCGGGATCGAAGCTTTCAAATCTTCGTAGTATTTCAATTTTCCCGTCTCCACTAGCTCGGTGATTTTTTGTTCGAGCGCTTCGCCGATGCCTTTGACTTCGCCGAGCCGCTTTTCGGCGACGAGCTTGGCGAGCGGCTCACTCAAACCCTCCAGCGTGCGCGCGGCATTGGCATAGGCGCGGGTCTTGAACGGGTTCTCGCCCTTGAGTTCCAGCAGGGTGCCGATTTCAACGAGCACCTCGGCCACTTTGTCTTTATCCATGCGCCGATTATGCAGCGGAGATTCGGGCTTCTGCAACCCTTTGAGGAAGGATCTCTGCCGTTTCAAGCAGTGCGTGTTACGCCCGCCCTCACCCTGACCCTCTCCCCCAGGAGAGGGAACGGGCTTCGTTTGTCTGTTGATTGCACGACGGCCACTCGACTTGTCCAGTCGCTGGAATTCGATTGGGATGGCGAACAATTCTTCTTCTCCCCGGGGGAGAAGGCCGCGATGAGGGCGGGCGTTCAACTTACTTTTTCCCGAGCGCAACGGTTTGAGTGCATCAACCCACTGCGTTCACTCCGACCCGCGAAGAACGTTGAGCAAGCAGCATTGCGTTTCGTTCCCGGCGACTTACCCTGCGTTCATGCGGAACAAACCCCGCCTGGCACCCGCCGCAACCCGTGCCGGACAAACAAATGAACCTTCAGGATGAATACGACGACGCGCTGTTTGATTTCAGCACGGGAAATTTTGACAGCGCGATTGCCAAGTTGACTGCGATCCTGGTTGTGGACCCGACCCACTTTGACGCGCAGCTTTCCTTGGGCATGGCTCATTATCGCAAGGGCGATTTCGCCACCGCTATCGTCGAGGGGCACAAGGCAGAAAAACTCAAGCCGAAGGAGCAGCTCGTCCACACGAACCTGTCGCTTTTCTACATGAAGGCGGGCAACAAAACCACCGCCGAACATCACGGTCTGCAAGCGCGCATTGCCTCGTGGCGCGAGGATCCGTCACTCCCGGGTCAGCCATCGCCGACCGCCGGTGATCCCGAACTCGCACTAGCCAAGCCCAAACCACCGCCAATAAAAGCACCTGAACAATTCCCCGTCATGCCGTGGAAGAAGAAGTAAGGTTGGTTTGCACTTGAATTCTGATAGCATTCCTAAATGAAGAACTCATTTGAACTTGCGATGGAACGGTTAAACAAGACCGCGCCGACCACCAAACTTTCCGCCGGACAGAAAAAGCAGATTGCGGAACTGGAAATGAAATCCAAAGCCAAGGTCGCCGAACGCGAACTGGCGTTGAAGGACGAAATCACCAAGGCAGCGGAGGCCGGCGAATTTGATAAGGTGGAGCAACTAAAGCAGCAACTCACCCACGAACGCAAGACTTTGCAGGCGGAACTCGAGGCAAAGAAGGAAGACATTCACCGCCACGCCAAGTAAGCCCGGAGAGCACAACTGCCAACGACTCACGAACCGCGCGAAGTGTCATGGCGTGCGCCAGCCCTCTGGCCCTTTCGGCCCGCGCCGTCGGCGCGACATAATTGTAGAACTCAACCGACCCAAAATCCCAAGCCCCAGCAGGGCGGCATATTTGCAGCGACACGATGGAAATGAATTCGAGCCGATCGGAACGGCATCCCAGGAAATGTTTCGACCAGATTTGTGACGACGACCTCCCTCCGGTGTTATGAGAAACGAATATCCCTCACTCTTTGAATGCTCAACAAAATTGGGGATAAAGTCTGTTAAAGTCATATTTCCAAAAACAAGTGGGGAGCGATTCATTTAATTTGGCTCTAAAAGCTTTCATGTGCTCTCTCAATCCGTCCCATCACCTTCTCTTTCCCCAGCACTTCCAGCAAATGATACAGGCTCGGGCCGTGGGGATTGCCGGTGACGGCAAGGCGGGTCGGGTGGATGAGCACGCCCACTTTCACACCGAGTTCGGTGGCGGTGGCTTTGAACGTGGCTTCGAGTGACGCGGCGTCGAAGGTGGCCAGTTTGCCGAAAGTGTCACGGAGTTTTTCCAGACGCGGCTTGTTTTCCGGCACGAAGGCTTTCTTGGCGGCTTCGGGATCGTAAGTAATATCTTCGCGGAAATAAAACCCGGCGTAAGCGGGCAGTTCGGCGAAGGTCTTGATCTTGCTGCGGCAGGTATCGAGTGCGGCTTTGACGTAGCTCGTGTCGAACTGGTTGGTGTCAATGCCCGCCTTGGCAAACACGTGAACACCGAGTTCATAGAAACGGGCGGGCGCGAGTTCGCGGCAGTATTCGCCTTGTAGCCAGACCAGTTTTTCAAAATCGAACTTGGCATTGTGCCGGAGAATCTGCGGCAGGTCGAAACGTTCGATAACTTCGGTGAGCGGAAGTTTTTCGGTGTTATCCTTGGGCGACCAGCCGAGCAGGCAGAGATAATTGTTCACGGCCTCTGGCAGGAAACCATCATCAAGATACATTGTGAGGGATGCGCCCCGGTCGCGTTTGCTCATCTTGCTGCCGTCGCCGTTCAGGATGAGCGGGATGTGGGCATACTTCGGTGGCTCGACACCGAATGCGCGAAAGAGTGCGATGTGCTTGGCGGTATTG
>JANYBF010000051.1 GCA_025360895.1 Verrucomicrobiota bacterium | reverse complement strand
CTCATTTTTTCCAACGTGTCGAAAATCGGGCGGAAAATATCCGTTTCGTAATTCGAGATGGGGCGCGTGAAGTCGGTGAAGTCTTTCGTGTTCTGGATGATGCCGGTGATGCGCTCGAAGCCCATCCCGGTGTCCACGTGCTGGGCGGGCAGAGGAGCGAATGTGCCGTCCGGGTTCGCGTTGAACTGGATGAAGACGAGATTCCAAATCTCGATGCACTCGGCGCTGCCTTTGTTCACGAGGTTGCCCTTCGTGTCTCCCTGCGGCGTGAGATCCACGTGCAACTCGGAACACGGGCCGCACGGGCCGGTTTCGCCCATCATCCAGAAATTATCCTTCTTGTTGCCGGGGACGATGTGGACTTTCGGATCACAACCAACGGCGGTGAATTTCTTCGCCCAATACATCGCCGCTTCCTGATCGGCCATCTCGAACGGCGACGCGTTCGCATTTGGCGGAATGTAGGTCGGCGAGGTCATGGCAAGAGCGAGGACCTGTTCCAATTCGGTCTGCCACTTGGTTTCCCAACCGGGTTCGCCCAGGTACGGACAGAAGACGGTGGCATAGAGGCGTTGTGGCGGAAAGTTCCACTTCTTGACGACGAGTTCCCACGCCCAATCAATGGCTTCCTTCTTGAAGTAATCGCCGAAGGACCAGTTGCCGAGCATTTCGAAGAACGTGTGGTGATACGTGTCGAGGCCTACGTCGTCGAGGTCGTTGTGTTTGCCACCGGCGCGGATGCATTTCTGGGTATCAGCGGCGCGACGGGGCAGGTAAGGGTATTGGGTTTGGCCAAGAAATATGGGCACGAACTGGTTCATGCCGGCGTTCGTGAACAGGAGGTTCGGCGAGGCCGGCATCAGCGAGGCCGACGGGACAATGGTGTGTTGCTTCGACTTGAAGAAGTCGAGGAACGACTGGCGGATTTGGGTCGAGGTCATATCAATGCGTTAGCTGCAAAACGTTATCAAGGGTGCAAAACCAGTGCCAGCCCAGCGGCCGGAGGGCATCGCGCCCGGGCAAACTCCGGGATGGAGTATAGGCATGACCCGCCTGCCAAGGCGAGTTGGAAGTTTCGATGGAATGGATCGCAACTCTGCGGCTCACTGCCGTCGCCCGGGCGCCAGTCGTTTCCCGGGGTCGAGTGCCCTTGTTTCGCCACCGTGCCGTGCGATCTGCTTTATGGTTTGAACAGCCGATAAAACTTCGTCGGCAGCGTTGCGGGGACAGAGATGGGATTGGTCGCACCGCTCACAGAGTTGACCCAATTGGTTGGCGTGAGGCTCAGGGTTTCCTGGAGGACAAAACCCGGCGTGTTTGGCGTCCACGAGATCGTGGCGTTGCCGGGTGTGGCGGGAACAATCGCCAGTGTCGGCGCACCGACGACTTGCACCGTTGTGGGCAAGGCCCAGAAACCGCCGGTGACGGAATACTGGCCATTGGTCATCGGTCCGCCTGCGTCGGGTTGACCGATGGTGCCGCTGACGGAATACACGCTGCCGGTACTGGTGCCCCCGCCGCCGTCAATCGTGGACCAGTCAAGTGTGAATGGTTGCGCAAAACCGAGCGACGGAATCAGCAAGCCGAAAAGGGCGATTAAATTTTTCATATTGGCTATCTCAAAGCTGTTGAATTCCTTTTCAAAAGGATTCCTTCATGGGCCGGTTCATTGCAACTGGAGAATGAAGTACCGTTGCGGGATGGTCGGATTCACCGTGTTGGTGAGGGCGAAATTTCCGTTGGCAGTCAGGAGGTTGGTGGCAATCGGCGACCACTGGTTTAACGGCTTCGCCGCGTTTGTGCTCGTCAAAGTGACATAGGTTCGGCCGGCCAGCCCGTTGACTCCGTTGATCGCCAAATTTGCCCCGGACAAACTGATGCCGGTAATGTCCAGATAGTTCGGCCCGGTCACCAAGGTCAGACTGGCTGCGGCAAGGTTCGGCGTGAGTTGCAGGCCGCCGAGCTTCAATCCATTGTAGCTGGTGAACCCGCCGGTGAAGGATGGATAACTGATGACCAGGAAACTATCGCCGGGATTCGGCCGGTAGCCGTTCAGGGTGCTGAGCGTGAACTGGCCGGCGAAGATAGGCGCGGCGGTGAACTGAATCTTGCCAAAGCCGGTACCGGGCGCGAGACCGGCCAGAGCAATCGCCAGATTTGCCGTGGGGCTTTCGGCATAAGGCCCCTGGACGTCAATCACTCCGATCTGGGCCTGAACCGTGCCGGTGTTTTCCAGTCTCACCGAGATGGCGGTCGTGCCGCTGGTGGCGCTCTTACGCAACAACCCGGCGTTGTGAAAAGTTGGCAACGAGATGCCGAAGAAAAAGGACTGGCTGCACTGGATGTCAAACACCCCGCCCGCCTGGTTCCAAAACACGCCGGTCGTGCCGCTGTTGGTGTTGATCGCCACACTTCCCGAGAGCCAGTTCACCGTTCCGAAGTTCGTCACCGGACCTTGGAAAACAATTGTATTCTGGAGATTCAGCACCCCGTTGGCGAGCACTGTCAACGAGGCGCCGGCATCTGTGTTGCATCCGTTCAGGTTGATCGTGCCCGTGCCTGCAATTGTGCTCTGCCCGACCAGGAGCGTCGGCGTGGCTACCGTGTACGTCCCAGTGAACGCATTCAGGGTCAGGTTAACGCTGGTGAATTGCACGGTGCCCGGTCCCTGGAAATTACTCGGTGGACTGCTCAACACATAGTTGCCGCCATTAAAGGAAATGGCCGCGCCGCTATCGGCCTGGAACGTGCCGCCCAAATTGCTGCCATTGGGAAATTGAAGCGTCCCGACCTTCGCCTGCACCGTGCCGGAGTTGTCGAGGAACACCCCGAAGCTGGTGACGC
>JANYBF010000036.1 GCA_025360895.1 Verrucomicrobiota bacterium | reverse complement strand
CATGAACGTCAAGGTCACTTACTATCTCGATGTCGTCTCGTCCTGGTGCTACTGGGCTGAGCCGGCGTGGGTGGAATTGAAACTGCGGTATGCGAAGGCCACGGTTGAATTTGATTGGGCCATCGCCTTGCTTAATGAATCCGGGATGCCGAAGTCGCGGGCGCAAGAAGATTGGTTCTATCGTCGCAGCGGGACGACCGTTCGCTCACCGTTTATGCTGAATTCCGGCTGGCTTACTCACGCGAAGGAATATCTCCCACCGAACTGTGTGGCCGAAGCTGCGAAGGATTTTGGCGTCACCGATGATCGTGTGCGACTGGCGATCATGGAAGCCGCCCTGCGCGAGGGACAACCAGTCGGTGATTGGGCGGTGTCGGTGGCTGTCGCGGCCAAGGCGGCACGCCTGAATGCCGCCGCTTTGCTCAAGAAAGCGCAGTCGCCGGAAATTGAACAGCGGGTGCGCAAGGCAACGGCGGAATTCCACGCCTTGCCGGTGACGCAACGACCAACGTTCGTGCTGGAAAGCAACATCGGTGACCGGGCGGTCTTGTCCGGGCTGGTGATGGTTGCGCCCATTGCGGCAACGATTGATGCCATGCTGGACGATGCGGCGGCTTATGCTTCCTACGCCGCACACTTCGGTTCGCCGACGCCAAATTGAATTAGAAATAAATTGCTGACGAAATGCGCGGGCAATTTGTCGGCGTTGTCGTTGACTGGCAGCGCTGAAAATCACACTCGGGACGAGAGCGATAAAACTTGGCACATTGTCGCCTTGGGGTTAATAGCTGGGCAACCAATCCTCTTTAAAGGCATGAAGACCACCAACGCTTCGGGCAAAAAATTGATCACCTCGGTCCTCGCTGTGTGGTTCTGGGTGACGACGACCGTCATGGCGCAAACTGCTCAATCTTTGACAACGCTGCCGAGCATACCTGCCCCCGGACCAACCAACGCTGCGCCCTATGTTCCGCAACCCATCCTGCAAGGCGGCGGGGTGATTCCGCTTTTTCCGTCCGGCTCCCCTTACCTCAACTCGAATCGCGTCTGCGAAGCCGAGCAGTACAATCTGAGCAAGGTCGTGCCCGGGCGAATCAGCAGCATCGTCAACATTCACAATCCCTCCATCGAAGTGCATGTGGTTGAGTCGAACCTGAACACCGGCGCGGCCATTATTTTGGCGGCGGGTGGCGGGCACAACACTTTGAATGTTGGTTCGGAGAGCGCGGACTTCGTCCCCTTCTTCTACAACTACGGGGTGAACACCATCATCCTGCGGAATCGTCTGCGCCGCGATGGTTACAATCCGAAGACGGATGCGGTTTATGATGCGCAACAAGCGATCCGTTTCGTCCGCGCCCACGCGAAGGAATGGAAGCTGGATCCCAACAAAATTGGTTTCATGGGTTTTTCCGCCGGTGCGGAATTGGTTGCGGCGACCGCCATTGCTTACGACGAATTCGATCAAAAGAACAATGATGCATCCGATCCGTTGGCGGGGATTTCCTCGCGGCCCGACTTCGTGGGCATCGTCTATCCCGGCCCTTCGCCGTTCGCGCGCGGGGCGACGCCGCCGATTCCGCGCAACGTTCCGCCCGCGTTCATAATCTGTGCTGGTTCCGGAGATCAACAGCACGCCATTTGGGCGGATGAATACTTTGCCGCGATGCTGGCCGTCGGTGCACCCAATATTGAAATGCACATCTATGGTAACGGTCATCATCCGGGCAGCGGCTCAACGGCTGGCTTGACCGACCGCAATGGGACGCCGTTTGGGACCTGGCAAAACCGTTTCATTGACTGGTTTCGCGATCTGGGATTTCTGCAAAAGCCCGGCGTGGAAACGCAGGCCGCCAAGGATGTTGAAGCCTATGTCAAACAACCACCGCGAACTGAGGGTCGCCGAGCCGGGCAAGATCGCGGTGGCACTCCAAGCGCGACGAACGCGCCTGGAACGCAAACTATTATCCCTCCGAAAAACACCGCACCAAACCGCCCATAACCCGATTCATAACCATGAAAACCAACGTTGATCCCATTTCACGCCGAAACTTCCTCACCGTTTCGGGGGCCGCAGCCGCCGTCCTGGCGGCGAACGCCACGAAGAGCCCCGTGTTTGCCGCCCTTGCCGCCAACGAAACCGCGCCGCCCAAGGAAAAGAAGAAATACCCGATCGGGTTGGAACTTTATTCCGTCCGAACCGAGCTTGCCCGCGATCAGCCGAACACCCTCCGCAACGTGGCGAAGATGGGATACGAGGTGGTGGAGTTTTATTCACCCTATTTCGATTGGACGATTCCTTATGCGAAAGAGGTCCGCACCTTGATGGATGATCTCGGACTGCGTTGTTACTCGACGCATAATCATATCGCGTCATTCACCCCGGGCGACACGATGGCCAAGGCGATTGAACTCAATCAAATCCTCGGCACGCGCTACCTCATTCTGGCCAGCGCGCCCGGCGAAACCAAGGGACGGGAGGGTTGGAAAAAGCTGTGCGATCAACTCACCACGGCGACGACGCAACTCCAGCCGCATGGCCTGTCCGCCGGTTTCCACAATCACCAGACCGAATGGAAGCCGCTTGAGGGCGACACTCGCACCATGGATTTTATGGCCGCCAACACGCCGAAAGAATTTGTGCTCCAATTCGATATTGGCACCTGCATGGAAGCCGGCGCGGATCCCGTCGCCTGGATCAAAGCGAATGCGGGTCGGATAAAAATCGTTCACCTCAAGGATTGGGCGCCGGGCAATCCCGCTGATCAAAAAGGCTATCGGGTTCTCTTTGGCGAAGGGGCCACGCCCTGGCCTAAAATCATCGCGGCGCTGGAATCCGTGGGGGGCGTCGAATTTTATTTGCTGGAACAGGAGGGGAGCCGGTATTCGGAATTTGAAACGGCAAAACGGTGTCTTGATGCGTGGAAAAAATTGCGGGGAAATGCCTGATCTGGATCTCGTGGTAGCGATCAAGCGTCGGACGTTAGCGCAGCGCCGGCGAAACCGGTGCTTGCATCGGGGCGCGGGTAATGATTGAGTGCGCCATCGAAAGAATGAAACGTCTCTCCAGCCTCTCACTCGCAATTTTATTTTGGACGTTGGCAACGCCAGTTTCCGCCAGCGCCGCGCAGATTTATGGCCTGACTACGGGCAATCTGTTGCTGCGCTTCGACAGCGCGACACCGGGAAGCATCCTTAAGGCCTGGGCGATCACGGGCTTGCAAAGCGGAGAGATCATTCAAGCGATTGATTTCCGTCCCGCCTCGGGTCAACTTTACGGCCTCGGTAGTTCCAACCGGCTCTACATCCTCAATACAAACAGTGGCGCCGCCCAGACGGTGAGCAGTGCGGGCGCGTTTACTTTGTCGGGCACGGCTTTTGGATTTGATGTCAACCCCGTGGCGGATCGCATTCGAGTCGTCAGTGACACTGATCAAAATATCCGTCTCAATCCCGCCAACGGCACCCTGGCCGCCACCGACACCGCGCTTAACCCCAGTAATCCGAACGTCGTCGCCCTCGCGTACGACAATAATTTTGCCGGCGCCACAATCACCACGCTCTACGGGATTGATTCCGGGACGGATATGCTGGTGCTACTAAACCCGCCCAATGCGGGGACGTTGATTCCCGTCGGCCCACTGGGCTTTAATACCAGTTCGGTTTGTGGTTTCGACATCTCGCCCAGCGGCGAAGCTTTCGCCGCGATGACGGCGCCGGGAGATTTTTCGCCCAAGCTGTTTCAAATCAATCTGGCCACTGGTCAGGCAACGCTCATGGGCAACATCGGTGGCGGGGCGACGATTCTGGATATCGCCGTTGCGCCCACGCCGATGGTGCGTTTCAGCAGCGCGCAATATTCCGCGACGGAGCCATCCGGCAAAGCCACCATTAGTCTCACGCGCTTCAACGGTTCCCAAGGAACGATGTCCGTGAACTACAGCACTGCGCCCGGTACCGCGACGCCCAATGCCGATTATGTCCCCGTCTCCGGGCTCATCGTTTTCACCAACGGCGAAATCAACAAGTCGTTCGAGGTGCCGATCCTCAATGACAACATTGCGGAGCTGAACGAAACGGTTTTGCTCACCCTCAGTGCGTCGGCAACCAATGGTCCGGTGGGCGGCATCACCAACGCGATTTTGGAAATCGTGAGCGCGCAGGATTTGCCGATGTATCTCCTGACCGTGTCCAATCAGTTGCTTCGTTTCAGCCGCTCGCCGGGCGTCATTCAGACCAACCTCGCCATCACCGGCTTGCTCGCCGGCGAAGTCCTGCTCGCCATGGATTTCCGCCCGGCCTCGGGCCAGCTCTACGGTCTCGGCAGTTCCAATCGGCTTTACACCCTCAACCCGAACTCCGGCGCCGCCACGATGGTGGGCAGCCCGGGCGCTTTTACGCTGGTGGGAACGGATTTTGGCTTCGACTTCAATCCCTCGGTGGACCGTATCCGGGTCACCAGCGATGCCAAACAAAACTTCCGGCTCAATCCAAGTGACGGCTCACTGGTGGCCACCGACTCCGCGCTGGCCTATGCCGTGGGCGACCTCCACTCCGGGGTGAACCCCACCATCGTTGCCTCCGCTTACAACAATAATTTCGCGGGCGCGCCCACGACCACGCTTTACGGGATTGATTCCGGCCTAGACACCCTGGTGGTTCAAAACCCGCCGAACAATGGCACATTGACTACCATTGGCGCGCTGGGCGTGGACATCAGTGCCCCGGCAGGTTTGGACATTTCTGAAGCCGACCAAGACGCCTATGCCGTGTTCAAACGCAGTGCCGCCAGTGTTTCAGAAATCTATCGGGTAAATCTCAATACCGGGACGGCGACCTTCGTCGGTGCAGTGAACAGCTTGGCGCTCATCCGGGACATCGCGATTCCTGAGCCCCAGCCGGTGTTGGAAATTTTCCGGGCGGGAACCAACGCGGTCCTTACCTGGTCAGCTGCATCTTTCGGTTACGTACTCGAGAAGACGCCTTCTTTGATCGCACCAGCATGGGACACCAACCTCCCCGCCCCCGTCATCATCAACGACCAGAAAGTCGTGACCAACGCACTCGTCACGACCAACCGCTTTTTCCGCCTCAAGAAGTAAGATTGCCGAGGCCGGGCGTGCAAAAGCCCGTACCCCAGCCGCACTCTCAAAACTCCCGCCCGCTGAAAGCTGCGGGCCGACAAATGCGATTCTCCGTCCGGATTCCTGTAGGCCGGGGGTCTTCATGCGGCGTTCGGTTTTTTGAAAAAGCCTCCCCAGATTAGAAATCAGCGTCAGCGACCGAGACATGGAAGCCAGCGCGCCGAGGGACATTTCCCACGGCTAGGGCTTGAAGGGGCGAAGCCGGAGGCGGAAGTGATGGCCGAGATTTTGCCCGCGAATGGTTTTGCCACGGTTGACAAGCTTGCCAGTTGCCTTCCGCGAAGGCAGCATTTCGATTCATGAGCATCAGCGTTTTCCGAATGCCCGTGCTGGCTGCGGTCATTTCTTCCTGCCTTCTTTGGCTGTTTTCCGGCCATGCCATGGACCAAGCGCGCCTGAAAACACATGCCGATGAAGCGATCGCCAAATACGGCGTGACCGGCAGCAATGCGATAATCGCCATCCTAGACCGGGGCATTGACTGGAAGAACGCCGATTTTCGCAATCCCGACGGCACCACCCGCATCGAATACATCTTCGACACGTTGGATAACACCGGTGCCAACGCGCCCGGCAATACATGGGGCGTTGGCACGATCTACACCAAGGCGCAGATCAATGCCGCCCTCGCCACCAATGGCACACTCAACACGCGCGATGCCGTCGGCCACGGCACCACCACCGCCGGCATTGCCGCCGGTGGCGGACGCAATGACACCCGCTATCGCGGCATTGCCCCGAATGCGCATCTCATAATCGTAAAGTTCGTGGGCGGCGCTCCCGCCCACGACGACCAGCCGGCCGAGGCGAACGCCTCCGGCGTCCAGAACTTGTTGACAAGCGGGATGGATTTCATCGTGACCAAGGCTGCCGAACTCGGTCTGCCCTGCGTGATGCTTGCCAACATTGGTTCCACCGGCGGGCCCGGCGACGGCACCGGTTCGCTCGCTCGCAAGGTCGATTCCACCGTGGGCCCCGGAAAACCGGGCCTGGCCTTCGTCACCGGGTCCAGCGACGACGGTGACGGTTCGAACAACAATCACGCGGGTGGCGTCGTGACGGCCGGAGGCATTACGACGCTGGAGATCGAAAAGGTGGGAACCGGCAATTTGCGATGCGATTTGTGGTACGCCGAGACCGACCGTTTCACCGTTCGCATCCATACGCCGACCAACATCTTTGGTCCTTACACGGCCCCGGCGGGACCCACGGGCTTCGATGACCGGACCACCAGTGAATTCAACTATTACCATCGTGGGCGCGATCAAGATTTTACATTTTCAACCAGCCAAAAACGTCAACTCGTTGTTGATTTTAAGGGGGTGGCCGGCAGCTACAAAATTGAACTCACCGGCGCCACCGTGGTGGATGGCCGGTTCGACGCAGCCCTGCCACTTACCGGCAACGTTGGGGATAGTCATTTTCTCGATCACGCCGTCGCCGGCACAATCTGGGACATGGCGGCCGCCCGCAACAACATCTGCCCAAACGCTTACATTAACTGGCAAAACTACGTCGATATCGACGGCATCGCGCGCTCCAAGCAGCCCCCGCAAATGATCGGCGACCTGTGGAAGGGGAGCGGGGTGGGGCCGACTTGGGATGGCCGCGAGGGCATGGACGTATCGGCGCCGGGTCATGTGGTGATCACCACCTACAATCCCTCCTCCTATTGGGCTACCTTCCGCTTCAACCTCGTTCCGAGTGCCGCCGGTCTCTACGGAACCGCCGGCGCCGTGAGCGGAGCCAACCCGATTGTCACCGGCATCGTCGCCTTGATGCTGGATCTGGACCCCACGCTTGATGCGGGGCAGATCAAACAAATCCTCCGCGACACCGCGCAAGCCGACACCTTCACCGGTGCCGTGCCCAACACCCGCTGGGGTGGAGGCAAGGTCAATGCTCTGGCCGCCCTGGATCGAGTGCATAACAATCTGACCCGGATGAGTGTCAGTCTGACAAATAATTCCACCCTCCGGATCGCGGCTCGTGGCCAGTCGAACAAGCAATATTTCCTTGAACAAACAACTGATTTTCTTGTCTGGGAGCGCGTCGCAACCAATCTCGCCACGGCGGGCCCGTTCCATTTCGATGTGCCGATTGGGACGGCCAGCATGTTCTATCGTCTGACGCGTTGATTTTGCAGCTACGGGCATCGCGTTCCGTGCCCCGTTCGCACTGAGCAGTACTCCCGCAGTTTCCTGGTTGAACCTTGCGCCGGCATTTCTCGCCCCCACTCGCGCACCGACTTATTGCCATCGGCAACGACGCGGCCTTGATGGATTACCCCAAGCCCATCGTGAACGAACTCCGCGTTCACAGGGTGCGTGTGGACGCTGATTTCTACGCCACGGCGTTCAAGGCGAAACTCTCCAACGCGGAACAATTGCGTGTCCGCACGATGCTCGTCATCGGCGGTCGCGATCTGGAATCTGGCGACGTCAGCGTCCGCCTCCACCACAGCGGTCCGCAAGGCACAAACCGAAAGTGGAAATTCTTGCAGAACTTTTGGCGGCGACTAAAGTGCGGCGCGTATTATTTTATGTCAGCACCAGCCCAGATCATTCAATTCGGCCCGGGGGAAGGCCCGGTCTTCTCCGCCGTCGGCGATGTCTATCGCGTTCTTGCCACCGGAGAACAAACCGGCGGCGCTTATGTTTTGAGCGAAGCGCGGGTGCCGCCCGGCGGTGGCCCGCCGCCGCATATCCACCATAGCGAAGACGAAGCGTTCTTCGTGCTGGAAGGCGAGATCACTTTCCAACTCGGCGAAACGAAAGTGGTCGGCCGGCCCGGCACTTTCATCCAGGGGCCGCGGGGAATACCACACGCGTTCAAGAACGAAGGCAGCGCACCGGCCCGGATGCTGATCCTGGTCACGCCGCCGGGCTTCGAGAAGTTCATGGCGGAGATCGGGCAACCGCTGCCTTCGTTCGACGCGCCGCCGTTGCCGGTGACGCCGGCTGACATTCAGCGGCTACTCGCGGTCGCGCCAAAATACGGCATCGAAATCCTCCCGACCCCGCATTGACGAAGCCCGGGTGAACCGGGCGGGCGATTGGAAGAAATTCTACTGGCGGTCACGGTGCGAAAGCCCTGAACATACTTACAAGCAATTGTGGGCCGCAGCCGGCGACCCAAATGCCATCGCTTACAACAAAACCCGACATGGAAATCAAAAAAGCTGTCATCACTGCTGCCGGACAAAATCAGCGTTCCTTGCCCCTGCAAACCCTGGTGGATCGCGACGGGAAAAGTAAATCCGCCCTGGCCATCATCGTTGAGGAATCCCTTCAGTCCGGCATCGAGGAGATTTGCATCATCGTCAACCCCGGTGATCGGGAGGCCTATCGCGCCGCTGCCGGGTCGCATGGCAAGCGGCTGTCGTTCGTGGAGCAGACGCAACCGCTCGGCTACGGCCACGCGGTCTGGAGTGCGCGGGAATTCACCGGTGTCTCGTCGTTTCTGTTGCTGGTCGGGGATCACCTCTACATCAGCCACGGCACGAAACGCTGCGCCCAGCAACTGGTCGAAACGGCCGCCGCCGAAGCCTGCACCGTGTCGGCCGTGCAAGCGACGCGCGAAAACAAGCTGCCCCATTACGGCACGGTGGGGGGTCGGCTGGCCGGGGCGCGCCAGGGTCTTTATCTGGTGTCCGATGTGGTGGAAAAACCGACGCCCACGGTGGCAGAGCAGAGTTTGATTGTGCCGGGCCTGCGGGCGGGCCACTACCTCTGTTTCTTTGGCATGCACGTCCTGACGCCGCGGGTGATGAGCTTGCTCGGCGAAGAGGTGGCGGCCGCGGGTGATCAGGGTCGGGTGCAACTGAGCGCCGCCTTGGCCCGTCTCGCGGAGCATGAGCGGTATCTGGCCTGTGAGCTGGAAGGCGGACGCTTCGACATCGGCGTGAAATACGGTTTGCTGACCGCGCAACTGGCATTGGCCCTGGCCGGCGAAGATCGCGACGAAGTGTTGTCCGGCTTGGTCGAATTGCTCGCGCGTGGTGACAAGTGATTGGTCCGCGTTGTTGAACTCAAACCCTTTCCTTATGGCCAATCCGCTGATTGAGATCATCACCTCGCCCGATCCGGACGTTCGCAACCGGTCGCTTGATTCCGTTTGTCGCGACGTTTCGGTCGCGCAACTCAATGCGTTTTGCGCTGAACTTGATACTTTCCGTCGCCGTCGCGCCAATCTGTATGAGCGCGTCCGGGCGCTGTTCTTTCTCTACGCCATTCACCGGTTTCATCTGCCACTCAAGTCCGGCCTCGGCCGGCGCAGCCTGGTTCCCTTTGCGGGTTTTGAACAACTGTTGTCCCGCCGGTTCGCCGAGGCGCTTGACCACTTTCTCGCCGTGCAAGCGGCCGAAGGCCCCAGTGACGCGATCTCCAGCGCGCTGGCAGCAGCGTATCAGAGGCTGGCCTTCCAGACACTGGCCGACCAGGTGCGCCGCAGTGTTCGTTCCGTGCGCGGCAACCAATGGATGTTTCGCATGGGGCATCCGGCGGATCATCCGCTGCGACTGCGACCCGAGCTGCTGCAACGCGATGCCGATGGCAGTTATCCACTGCTGCGCGAAAGCACGCCGGTTCGCATGGACCTGAGTCACAGCGGTTGGAGCGACATTTTTTCCCTGGGCATGGATTTCCCGGAAGGCGCGCGCGTGCTCAACATCTCGATTGATCTGGGCGTGAATGGCCGCGATGCCGCGCCGCGGCCGCCGGTCGAGGCCTATCTGCGTGTCATTGACGAGCCCATCCTCCGCCTGACCAGCGTGGATCTCGGCGCCACCGCCGACATCAACAATCTGCCGGAAGTTTTTGATTTTGCCCGCGATTATCTGGGTTTGCTAAAGGCGGCCGTCATCGCCGCTGGCATTGTGCCGCCCGGGATTGAAGGGTCGGGCCAAAAGCTTGCGGATCTGCTGGCCCGCATCGTCGGGCCCGGGCGCGGCCTCGAACTGGTCAGCAGTGTCAACAACATCCCCAAGGGTTCGCGCCTCGCGGTTTCCACGAACCTGCTCGCCTCGCTCATCTCCGTTTGCATGCGCGCGACTGCTCAGGCGCGGTCGCTCGATGGTCCGCTGGCGGAGGACGAACGGCGGTTGGTGCTCGCCCGGGCGCTGCTGGGCGAATGGCTCGGTGGCTCC
>JANYBF010000417.1 GCA_025360895.1 Verrucomicrobiota bacterium | reverse complement strand
ACCAGCGCGAACGCCGCCGACATCAGCACACCGACCGCGCCAAAAATGCCGAGTTGCTGGTAGCCGCGCATCGGTGAGCAGCCCAACACGACGAACGCGGCAATGATCGTCAGCGCGCCGATGAAGGTCGGCAGCACGAGGCGTCCGGTGATTTTGCCGGCGGAATTGCGATCGGTCGCGGCATTGTCGAGGTGATAAACGACGTAAATGCCGTAGTCCACCGTGATGCCAATGGCCATGCTGGCAAAGCCAATGGCGATGGCCGAAAGATGTTCATCCACGAGCGCCAGCACTGCGCCCGCGACGAGCGTGCCGAACAACGACGGTAAAAATGTCACCGTTGCCAGCCAGCGCCGCCGATAGGCGGTGAAACACAAAATAAACATGGCCGAGAGGGCGAGAATCATGCAGCGCGTCGCATCGCGCCGGATCAACGTAGCGTTGTCGAGCGACATCCGGTGTCCACCAGTGATGGCGACGTGTACACCGGGGAAATTCTTTTCAACTTCGTTTGCAGTCCGAAGCATCCCGGCCACGAGGACGGCGCTTTGTTTGGAATCAGCGGACGGGAATTTTGGCTCCGCCATCAGCAGCACATGACGTCCGTCGCGGCTCGTCAACCGCCCATCCTCAACATGCGCATCGCCGAAACCAGCTTGCAACGGGACAACCTTCGCAATCACCAATCCACTCATACCGATGGGATCAGCGGCGATCACATCTTTCAAAACCATTCCCTCCGGCCCGGCAAGTTTGCGCCGGCTGTCGGCAAGAAAAGTGCGCACGGAATTTGTTTCCAGCTTCTTGTCGAGCGCGAGTGCGTCGGCCTCGTTGAAAAGATTGGGCAGCGCGCCGGTTAGAAAATTAACGATGGTACGCTTGTCACCGAATTCGATGCGGTAAGTGATGTGTGCGCAGGCGGTGTCGGTCACGAGGCTCGCATAAAATTCATCCGCCGCGCGGGCAAGTGTGTCGGGATCGTCGCGCTCGATACCTGCGTCAATATAGACGCGGTCAATCTGATGAAACTTACGAATGGTGTATTTATAATCATCCACTATCCGGTCGCGCTGCGGAAGAATTCCCAGGATGTCCTCCTCCAGATTTATGCGGGAAGAAATTCCAACACAGACAGCGGCAATCAACACGGCCGTCAACAACACCGCGAGCCGATGCGCCACCAGCCACTGGTACAGTCGCGTGTAGAGATTGGGTTTCATTTCCGCCGGACCATCCGCGCGATGATGTACGTGACGACGATTCCCAACCCCGAGGCGACGACCGCGAGCACCATGCTGCCTACGAGCCATTGCCAGATAAATTCACGCGCCCGCGCCATCGTCATTTCATGGAGCGCAAGGGTGAGCAGTTCACCCGTGAACAGCCAATGGCCGAGCGCCGTTCCCGCATAGAGGAGGAACGGCACCATCGGCGGCAGGGAGATGTTGCAGGCCAGCAAAGTGATCGCCAGGTTCAAACGCCATCGGTGCGCGAGCGCCACCGCAATTACCGTCTGCAACCCCCAGACGGGCAGAATGCCGAAGAACAAACCCAAGCCCACCGCCAGCGACAGGTGCAGTGGATCATGCGCATGATCCGTGAAAAATTCATGTACGGTAGTGCGGAATGTTTTGTGTTCACCATACGACCAGGCCACCCGCAACGACTCCGGCACGAACCACGATTGCAGCACGAGCCCGATATTCATCAGGGTGATGTGCGCCAGATCACGCACGGGCCGGAAGTGCGACTGGCGGATTTGATTGGGCTCGTAACTGCATTTTACCGGCACGGCCACGATCGGAGTTCCGACCCACGACGCGCGCACCATGAACTCCAGTTCATACGCATAACGATTGGAGCGAATCTTTAATCGCTGCGTCAATGCCAATGGATAGCAACGGAAGCCACATTGCGTGTCCCCAAGACGTACGCCGGTCTCGACGCGAAACCAAAACGTGGAAACCGCGTTGGACCTTCGCCGATGCGTTGGGCACCCTGCCGCATAAAAATCGCGCACACCCACCGCCAGGACGTCGGGTTGGGTCTGCGCTGCTGCAAGGAATTTTGACAGGTCTTCGGCAAAATGCTGGCCGTCCGCATCCATCGTGATTGCGTGTGAGAAACCAAGTTCTGTTGCGCGTTGAAAGCCCGCACGCAAAGCTGCCGCCTTGCCACTGTTGCGCTCCAGGCGCAGCACGGTGCAACCCGGCAATTCCGGCAACGTCACAGTGGAACCATCGTCCACCACGATCACCGGGCAATGCGTCAGCGCTGCACGCGCAACGGCGGCCACAGTTGCGGCGTGATTAAAACACGGGATGAGGACGCAAGGCTTCACCTTAAATCCACGAAAGTTCTCCGCTTGCGTACCTGGGGTGGCATTTGCAGCGCCTCGATTTCCGCCCGTGATACCAAGCGGATCTGTGGCGTGATCTTCGCCCGGGCTTGCATGACCTCACGCAGTCCCAACATTGAAACTGAACCGTGAATGAGAACTTCAATTGAGTCGGAAAGCTCGCTTTCCTTTCGCGCGATGACCACGAATGATTCCACGCCTTCACTTTCCTCCAGCACCGCCGCCAACGTTGAGGGAAACAGCGACGTCCCCTTAAATTTTAACTTCTGGTGCTTGCGTCCGACAATCGGACCGAGGCGAGGCGTCGTGCGGCCACAGGCACACGGCTCGCGGAATATCGCAGCGCAATCACCGGTGCGATAGCGAATCACCGGCATCGCTTCCACGCCAAAGGTCGTCGCCACTACTTCGCCAATTTCACCGGCTGCGACGGGCTTGCCATCGTCGTCGAGGATTTCGAGGTGCAGTTGTTCATCATGCAGATGCCCGCCGGCACCGGCGTCACATTCGCACAGCGAGTTTGCGAGTTCGGTCACGCCGTAAGTGGAATAAATTTTTGCCCCCCACGCCGATTCGATGGCGCGGCCCGATGCATTCAACGTCCACGCACCATCCCGAATGGGTTCCCCGATGCAGACCGCCTTTTTGACAGAGCAATTCGCCAAATCAAATCCCGTCTCCTGCGCCTTTTCCGCCACCAATCGCAAAAAAGATGGCACCGCCACAATCGCGGTCGGCTGGACGCGCTCGATCATATCCAGCACCAACATCGGCGACGCCGCACCGGTGCGAACAATACCACAGCCCAGTTCACGCAGACCCAGCCAGTACGCCAATCCCGCCATGAAACAACGATCCATCGCCACGGCCACGAGCAAGGTGTCGTTCGCGGCCAGACCGGCGCAAGCGAAGGACAACCGCTCATTCTCCGCGAGCCGTTTCACGTCCGACTCGGTCAACATCCACAGCAACGGCTGACCAGTGGTTCCGCTCGTCGTGACAATTTCCACGATGCGTTCGCGCGGGACACAGAGGAAATCTAGATTGCGGGCGGACAGGGTTTGCTTGTCCACCAACGGAACGTTGGTAAGCGCCGGGACGGAATTCATTCCCCGGAAGACTTCCCGGTAAAAGGGCGAGTGCTCCGCAGCATGGCGGAACGTCTCGGACCATAGTTCGGCGAAAGGGCGACTCATCTGGTGAGCGCCGATTCTACGCAGGCTGCCGCCAAATTGCCAGCCGCCGCACCGGTAGCCAGACAACAACCCATGACTCGCGCGCTGGCGATGGCGTCCACATCCGCACTAATGGTTTTGCCAGCCATGAAGAGATTTTCCACCTTGGCCGCCCGTAAAGACCGCGCAGGGATTTCGTAATGGGTGCCCGCTGGCAGATACTTAAAACGCGCCACGCCGTCCGCGCCCCATTGCTCGATCGGCCAGGCGCACCGCGCCACGGCATCGGGAAACTTTCTACCCGCCAGCACGTCTTCACCCGACAATACGTATTGACCGATGATCATCCGCCCAGCCCGCCGCGCTGGAATGAACTCCGTCACTGGAGTCGAGCAGTTTTCGAAGCCGGTCACCCGCGTTCGCAAGAACTCGAGCAACGGTCCCACCTGCTCCGCCGAGCCGGTGAACTTGGCCGTGAATATGTTCACATCCAGACTCGGTTGCAGATTCAACGGCGGGAAACCAGCTCGGGCCAAGGGCAATAAAACCTGAGCGACCTCAGCAGCGGTTTTCATCTCACGCGTGACGTTGACGAGCGGAAAGACAATCGCCGGCGCCTGGGTAGTTTCATCCGTCGCTAGACATTCCGCACCGACCGCTCGCGCCACTTCCGCCGCGCCGCTACAATCAATCACCGCGCCGACACTGATGTCATTGAGATGAACAATGCGGTGGTTCACAACGATGACATCCGCGAGAGGTGAATTCCACCGCACCTGAAGTCTGGGTGTGTCGGCAATCAGTAGTGTGGCAAGTTCGCGAAAACTATCGGGCCGGTATTGCAGCACCCACACGCGGCCCATGCGCAACGGAGCGCCGATCTCCGATCCGGTGCGTTGAGGCCTCTGACTGGATTCGAGCCGGGTCGGAGACCGGCGCTCCGTCAACAACTCGGCAAACTCACGCGTGAACCCATCGTTAAGAAATTTTCCCGCATCATCGTGGAGACCACAAAGCGTCGTGAGTCCGCTGAAGCCGCCCGTGCCGCCAGCAGCCGGACGTTGATCGAGCAGCAGCGTCTTGCATCCAGCACGCGCACTGCTCACGGCGGCAGCGATGCCTGCTGCGCCTGCGCCCACCACCACAATGTCCACTTGCGTAGTCACGGATTGAGCAATCGGGTCCGAAGATTCGATGCGAACTCTGCCGCTTCGCTCGCGGAGAAATGGGTTTCGAGATAAAATACCGTGACACGCATTTGGCCACCGAAATAGTAGAAAATGGCCCCGATACCCGGCGAAGGCGTGGTAGCGCCAACGTGGGTGAAATCCTGGATGGTCGCGCCGAGAAATGTCGTCAGTAACGGCGTGACGTTGGCGGTGTCGCCGTAGAAGAAGGAACAAATCTCGCCGCGCAGGCCGTGTTGTTTGAGGATGTAGAGATAAAGCGGGAACGGCAGGCCACGCGATAATTCGGTGATGGCTACGCCCCCCTCGATGCGGCGGTCACGCAACGCTTGGGCGAGTTGGGTTTTGAGTGTTGCGACGGCGGCAGCCGTTGTGACCAGTTGTTCCGGCAGAAACTGCACCATCAGCATAGCGATCTGGTTGCTGAACACTGGCTCGGCACTGCCCTTGGGCCGTAAGCTAACTGGCACTGGCAACACATAACTGGGCGAGGGACAACCGAGTCGTTCATGCAACTGGTGTAATTCCATCATCGCCACGGCGGCGTGAAATTGCGCGTCGCCCAACGCGCCGCAGAGCTTCACGCCGTTGGCCTTCACACGCGCAGTTTCCTCGACAGAAAACTTT
>JANYBF010000558.1 GCA_025360895.1 Verrucomicrobiota bacterium | reverse complement strand
GCGGTCGTGCTGATCGCCCTCGTGGTCCCAATGCTGATCCTCGGCCACTTCGTTTTCCGCATGCCCTACGACGAAGTGGCCGGCATCGTCGCGGGCGCTTGCGGTAATCCCGCGGTGCTCGCCTACTCGAACAAGCTAACGCCGACCGACCGGCCGGACATCGGTTACGCCATGATTTTTCCGGGCATGACCATCGTGAAGATTCTTTTCGTGGACATCGTCCCCGCGTTTTTCCGAAACGGATCATGACCCGCCGACCCTTATCATGATCACACATCCATGAACACCAGGATCATTCAGTCAATCCAACATCGAGCGAACCGGTCGTTCCATCTCGGCTGGGTCGTGTGCGGGCTGTTTGGAATTACTCCGCGCTTCCTCGAAGCGCAAACCGCCGTGGATGAAGACTCCCCATGGCCGCGGACTTTTTCCACCAATGGCCACAAAGTCACGCTGCATCTGCCGCAGGTGGAACGTTGGACCAGCAATTCGTTCGTGGCGCGGGCGGCGATCGAAGTCAAGCCGGCCAACACGAAAAAAGAGCTGTTCGGCGTGGCGTGGATTGAGGCGCACGGCAGCGTGGATCGCTCCAATCGGATCGTCACGCTCGACCGCATCGAAGTTACCAAGGCGCGCTTTCCGGATGCACCGGACGGCGGCAGCAACGCGGTCGCCATCGCGTGCGAGACGCTCCCGGCTTGCGCCCGGACGGTGTCGCTGGATTATCTGGTGACGGCATTGGGCTTTGAGCAGGCGGCGGCGCGCAAAGGAAGGCAAGGACTCAAACATGATCCGCCGCAAATCATCTGGGCCACGAACCGGACCACGCTGATTCTCGTGGATGGTGAACCGGTGCTGCGTCCCGTGATGGACACATCATTGGAACGCGTCATTAACACACCAGCGTTGCTGGTTCATGGCAAGCCGGACAATCGCTTTTACCTCAACGACGGCACCCGCTGGTTTGCCGCGGATTCACTCGCCGGCCCGTGGTCGCTGATGCAAAGGCCGCCCGCCGAAGTGTCCGCGCTTTCGCCGACGAATGCACCAACCACCGCGTCCGCTGATGTACCGGCGACACGAATCCTTGTGAGCACCCGACCGGCGGAATTGCTGATGACCTCCGGCCTGCCGGATTTTCGCCCCATTCGCGGCACCGCGCTGCTCTACGCGGCGGACACGGACAGCCTGCTGTTTCAACACACGAAGGAAAACGCGGCTTATCTGTTGCTCTCAGGCCGTTGGTTCAAATCCGCTTCGTTGCACGGGCCGTGGAGCTACGTCGCGCCACGTGATTTGCCGGAGGACTTCAAGAAGATCCCGCCTAATTCACCACAAGCCATGGCGCTGGCTTCCGTGCCAGAAACCCAGCAAGCGGAACTCGCGCTGATCGCCAACTCCGTGCCGACGACCGCCACTGTGGATCGCCGCACCGCCAAGGTCGAAGTCACGTATGATGGCGATCCGAAGTTCAAGCCGATTGAAGGCACGCCCATGAATTATGCGATAAATGCGCAGCTGCCGGTCATTCAAACGGGCGACAAGTTCTTCGCGGTGGACAATGGCGTGTGGTTCACGGCCGCATCCGCGACCGGTCCGTGGCCGGTGGCGACGGAAGTGCCGGAGGAGATTTACACCATCCCGCCGAGCTCGCCGGTTTATTACGCCACGTTCGTCAGCGTGTATGACTCCGACGCAGAGAATGTTGAAACAGGTTACACCTCCGGCTACCAGGGCGCGTACGAAGATGACGGCACGATGGTGTATGGCACGGGCTACGAATATGAACCGTATTACGGCGATGACGATTACTACGGCTGGGGTTGGACGTGGGGCTACTGTTATTACTACGTGCCGTGGTATCAGTGGTGGGTCTGGCGTCCGTGGTGGGGTGGATCGGGCGGCCTGCGGGCCGCACTGATCGAAAACATCTATGATCGCTGGCAAACTCCAGGCGTCACGCCGCATGACCGGCTGGCCAACGCGGCGGGCATTCACCAACGCCCCGGCAACTCCGGCTTCCCCGCGTTGTATGGACGCTTCCGCGGCTCGCAACGTCCGGCCGCACTGACCCCGCCGGCTAACACGCTTGCATTAAACCCTTATGCTCGTCCGCAAGTTCCCGCGCGCGCGGGCGAAGTGCCGCGCGGCGCGCAGTTGCTCTCAACGGTCCGCCAAGCTCCTGGCGGCGGCCGCGACCTCTACGCGTCCCAAGACGGCAATGTTTATCTCCGTAAGCCTGATGGCTGGTATCGCAAGCAAGCCGGCGGCGACTGGAGATTCTTCGCGCCCACGCAAGGCAAGGTCGAGCGGAGTCCGGCCAATGCGGCGGGTGGTGGAGTGACTGGCGCTGCCCGGGCCAATCAGCCTACCCCCAGACCCAATGCATCAGCAGTCGGGGCACTGGCTCGCAATCGCGTGCCTGACACCGGCAACCGATCGCAGGCGCAGCAAGTTGCCGATCTCGAACGACAGTATTACGCGCGCTCGATTTCTCAAATGCGCCGCCAGAATGTACGCCCAGCGTACAACGTTTCCCGCCCCGCGCGCGGTGGTGGTGGTGGCGGCGGCGGACGGCGGTGAACCAGGAAGCCTGTTCATGAAAATTGGAATTGTCGTTTGCGGCAGGGTGGGAGCGAGCTCGACTGATGCGCTCGGGAGGAGTGGCGTGGGCCGTGAGATCGTGCTTGGGGTCCTGAAACGCAAGCGCGCCGAGGCTAAAGCCAGCGATCTTTCCAAGCGTGACCATCGTAAAGATTCTTTTTGTGGACATCGTCGCCGCATTTTTCCGAAGTGGATAAACAAACACACGCCAAAACCATGAATGCACATACATTTCTCAAACAACAGGTAGCTCTGTTCCAAGACTTCTCCGTCGAACGTTTGCAACAGTTGGTCGAGGGCGCGCGCGTCGAATCGTTCGAGGCCAAAGAAGCCATCGCGCACCACGGCGACGGCGCCACGCACTTTGGCGTCGTGTTAAGCGGCACAGTGGCGGCCTCGGTCCTGGGCGCTGGCGGCATGCGACAACCGCTGGGACAATTAAAAGCCGGGGACACTTTCAACGAGATGGCCCTGATGACCGGAGACACAGTGTGCGCGGATTTCATCGCCGAAACGCGTTGCGAGGTGCTGTTGATTCCGGTGTCGCTGTTCCAGTCGGTCATCGTGGCCGAGCCGGGCGCCGTCCAGCGGATCTCGCGAACCATCACGGAGCGGATGAAGACGGTCTTGACTGATCCGACGAAGGCGGCCGCCGCCCTCGGTCAAAGCGACGACCCTTATGGTCTCAAGCTTAAAGGAGAGCGGCCGGAGAAACTCCTCGTCATCAACTGCGGCTCCTCCTCGCTAAAATACTGGTTCTATGACACGGCCAACGAGTCGCGCCAGGCGCGCGGCCAGGTCGAGCGCATCGGCCTCGACGGCACGAAGCTCGCCCATCACGGACCAAAAGGCGAAGTCAAACGTGAGTTGCCGAAAGGCGGCTTCGCTGAAGCATTCAAGACCATGGTGGCGGAACTCACGTCCAAGGAGATGGGCGTCATTGGTGGCGCCGGCGAAGTCAGTGTGGTTGCCCATCGGGTCGTGCATGGAGGTGAGAAGTTCACGGAAGGCACGCTCATCACCGATGAAGTCCTGGCGCAAATCGAGGCGCTCAATCCGCTCGCGCCGTTGCACAATCCGGTGAACGTCGCCGGCATTCGCGAGATGCGCCGGCTCTTTCCCGCGGTCCCGCACGTCGCGGTGTTCGACACGGCCTTTCATCACACGCTGCCGGCTTACGCCTATCTTTACGGCCTGCCCTACGAACTATATGAGAAAAAGGGCGTACGACGTTATGGTTTCCACGGTACATCGCATCATTACGTCAGTTTGCGGGCCGCGCAATTCTTGAAACGCCGTCCGAACGAGCTGCGATTGGTCAGTTGTCATCTCGGTAACGGCTCGTCGCTGTGCGCGGTGGATCACGGGCGTTCGGTGGATACGACCATGGGCTTCACTCCGGCCGAAGGGCTGATCATGGGCACGCGCTGCGGTGATGTTGATGCTGGTGTGCTCGCCTTCCTCGAACGCACAGAGAAGCTCACCGCTTCGCAAAGCGAAGAGATGCTCAACAAGCAGAGCGGCCTGCTCGGCCTTTCCGGCATTTCCAGCGACATGCGCGAAATCCTCAAGGCCGCCGACGACGGGCAACACCGGGCGCTGCTGGCGCTCAAGGCGTATTGTTATCGCGTGCGGAAATACCTCGGCTCGTATGTTGCCGCGATGGGCGGACTGGACGTGGTAATTTTCACCGGTGGCATCGGTCAGGGGAGCGCGGAAGTCCGCGCCCTAGCTTTGCAAGGCTTGGATTGCATGGGCCTCCGGCTCGACGCGCAGCGCAATCACGACGCCCGCGGGTTCGACGAAGTCTGCCGGATTTCCACCGATGATTCCAAGGTGACAGTGCTCGTCGTGCCGACCGATGAAGAACGGATGATGGCGCGCGAAGCGTTGCGCGCTTTGAGCCGGTCTTACATCACGCGCGTGCTCGAAGCGCAGCAACAAAAGCCGTTTCTCGTCGAAGTCTCAGCCCATCACATTCACCTCACGCAAGAACACGTCGAGGCGTTGTTCGGCCCGGGACATCAACTTACCAAACACGCCGATCTGTCGCAGCCGGGCCAGTATGCCTGTCAAGAACAGCTAGCCATCGTCGGACCGAAGGGCCGCATCGAGCGCGTCCGCGTGCTTGGGCCGACGCGAAAATACTCACAGGTCGAGATCGCAATGACCGAGCGGTTCAAGCTGGGGGTACATCCGCCCATCCGGGAGAGTGGTGACATCGCGGACACGCCGGGTTGCACGCTCGAAGGCACGTTTGGCAGTGTGAAGCTGGAACGCGGAGTCATCTGTGCCTTTCGTCACGTCCACATGACACCGGAGAACGCACTTAGCTATGGCGTGCGCGACAAGTCCGTGGTGCGCGTACGCATTGATGGCGACCGGGAACTGGTCTTCGGCGACGTGCTGGTGCGGGTGGATCCGAACTTTGCGCTGGCTATGCACATTGACACGGACGAAGCTAATGCCGCCCACGTCCAGACCGGGGCGCAGGGTTTCATTGAAGGAATCCAGAGTGAAGGGTGAAAATTTCCCCAATTACTGTCCTCGATTGGCTGAGGCGCGGCGACTTTGTTGCCGCCGATCTGCTCTTGGTTGCGTTGGGTGATGCCTCGCTTGCCAACCTGACCCCGCACAATCCAATCGGCCCATTTGGGGAAAGGCAATAAAAGCCACCAAACCGATGCCAATGAAAATCTTTACCAAAACTCTCCCAGCGGTGGGACTCGCTGCCACGTTGATTTTGTGGCCGCGACCCGAAGCCTGCGCGGCGGATGCCCCGGCGTTGCCGCCACTATCCACCGTGTCCGGCAATCCGCGGCTGCCGGGCAAATTCGTCTGGGCCGATCTTGTCACCGACGACATCCTCGTGGCCCAAAAATTCTACACCGCGCTGTTCGGCTGGAAGTTTAACGACTACGGCGGTTATTTCATCGGGCGGAACGACGATCGGCCGCTGTGCGGCATGTTCCAACGGCCGCGGCCGGCGGATCAAAACGCCAAGCCAAGGTGGCTGGGCTACATTTCGGTGCCGAATGTTGAACGGGCCCAGGCAACCGTGACCAAGGCCGGCGGGCGCGTGCTGGCCGCGCCGCAGAAAATGCCCAAACGCGGCGAACAGGCCGTCTTTGCCGATGCCGAGGGCGCGTTGTTCGGGGTGATCAAATCCAGTTCCGGCGACCCGGCGGATTTTCTGGCGGAGCCCGGCGACTGGATTTGGATCCAACTCCTGAGCCGCGACAGCCGCAAAGCAGCAGAATTCTATCGCGCTGTTGGTGGTTACGAAATTATGGAGAACACCAAGTCCAACCAGTTGAGTGATTACGTACTGGCCAGCGAGGGCTATGCGCGGGCCACGGTGCGCACGATTCGAACGGAGGACGAAAAGGTGCGTCCCACCTGGCTGCCGTTTGTGCGGGTGTTGAATGTCAGCGAGTCGGTGGCGAAGGCGAAGCAGCTCGGGGGCAAGGTGCTGATTGAGCCGAAGCCCGAACTCTTCGACGGCAAGGTGGCTTTGATTGCAGATCCAACGGGCGCCGCCATCGGGCTTTTGGAATGGAGCGCGGAGTCGGCGAAAGGCGGCCAGAAACCATGAGCCCGATGAAACATTCGTTTAGATTCGCCGCGGTGTTCTTCGCGCTCGCCATGATTACGGGTTGCGAAAGCACCGACGGCGGCAGTTCCAGTGCGAGCGTCGGCGTCTACTACGGCGTGGGGTTCTATAACCCTTGGTACTACGGCGGCTATCATGATCACGACCACGACATCGACATCACGCCACCCAACCGGCCAGACCGGCCAGACCGGCCGGTGCGGCCGGAGCAACCGATCGCGGAGCCACGCCCGTCGAGTCAAAGGTCAACGCCTTCGATCCCATCCACGCCAAGGCCTGCATTTCGCGGTGGCGGTGGCGGCGGCGGCGGCGGCGGACGGAGATGAACCATGAAATCTGTTCGCTTCAAACTGGAACGATGATAAAGCCGGAACATTCCGGATGTCATCGCGCGGTGAGGTTGCCAAATGTCCGGCGTCTGGTTGCCAACCCCTTTCTGTTCCGGTTCGTCATTGGACTGTTCCTGCTGGGCGCGGGCATGACGACCAGGCACGCCTCCGCTTCGTCCCCAGAGCTTCCGCTTCCGACGGAGTCGGATCTTTCCCGGGAACCCGCCTTGGGGATTGACTGGGCAAATCGTGTGATGGCCAACGACCCAAAGGTTCGGGCAACCACCGAAGCCGTCCTGGTGCAAGGGGCGGGACGTTCACTGCCTTTGCTGAAGCGATTCCTCAACCGTCGCAATGAAGAACTGCAGCTGGAGACTGTTGAGATCATCCGGCGGATCGGCCCGGCGGCCATTCCGTTGCTCATGGACATGCTTCGGCATGATCGAGCTTCCCTCCGGCGCAGCGCTGTCGATGTCCTGATTGACCTGGCGCCCGATACCGAAAGGATACAACCTGCGTTGAGACGGGCACTGAGAGACAAGGATTCGCTGGTCGCGCGCGATGCCGCGCGTGCCTTGGGCGCCTTGGGCGGGAGGGCCGGCCCTTCAGTGTCCGCTCTGGTCAAGGCTCTCTCGCATGAGGAAACCCACGTCCGCCTGTACGCGGCGGAAGCCCTGGCGTCCATCGGTCCAAAGGCGGGCGCGGCGACCGAGGACCTGGCCAGAGCCGTGAGTGATCCGGTTCCCGGTGTCCGCTGGGCGGCGTGCGAGGCCCTCGCGAGCCTCGGCGTGACCGCGCAGTCCGCGGTGCCACAATTGATCAAGGCGCTACAGGATGAATTCCTCTATGTGCGCATCTGCGCAGCCGGCGCGCTCGGAAGCATCGGGCCCAAGGCCCAAGTGGCTCGGGAAGCGCTGAGAATAGCCGCTGACGATCCAACCGTGCGGAACGAAGCTGAGTGGGCGTTGAATCGAATTGCTGGCATCGATTCGGAAGATCATGCCGTCTCACCACTGGGACCCGCGGTTCCCGTTGCGTCCCAACCCCAGACGACGGTGGCGCAAACGGGCAATCCCCCGGTTGACTGGGATACGACCACTGGGCGGAACATCGTCTGGAGTGTCGAGCTGGGAAACGAGACGTTTGGCCGGCCCGTGGTTGCCGGCGATGCAGTCTATGTGGGTACCGACAACAGCCGGCGACTGAATCCCGCCTGCCAGGAAGAGTGCGGAGTGTTGATGGCCTTTCGCGCGACGGATGGCTCGTTCCTTTGGCAGGATGTGGCCCCCCGGGTGAAGCGAGGCTTGCGGGAGTTCCTGCTGCCTTCGACGACCAGTGCACCGTATGTGGAAGGAGACCGGTTATACTATGTCACCGCGGAGTGCCAACTCCGTTGCCTCGACACACAGGGTTTTCGCGATGGCGAGAACAATGGTCCGTATCGGGAGGAGGGTTTCCAAGACAACGCCGCCGCCGACATTATTTGGGAACTGGACCTGTGCGCCCGCCTGGGGGTCTTTCCGCATGAAGCCTCCAACAGCGAGGTGTTGCCCGTGGGTGATCTGCTGATGGTCTGTACCTCCAACGGCCAGAATGAAGGTCATACGCGTGTTCCTTCGCCGCGCGCCCCAAGTCTGATCGCCGTGAACAAGCATTCGGGCGAGGTGGTCTGGCGCGCCATCGGCCCGGGCGAGCAGGTGCTGCACGGCCAGTGGTCCAGCCCCGTGGCAGCCAATGTGAACGGGCGCATGCAGGTGCTCTTCGGCGGAGGCGATGGCTGGTTGCGCGCGTACGAC
>JANYBF010000398.1 GCA_025360895.1 Verrucomicrobiota bacterium | reverse complement strand
TCTTTGACAATGACCGCCGGGCCTTTGGGCGTTGGGTAAATTTTCGTGAGATTATCTATGACGAGATACTCGCTCATACGTCCACCTCCACCGTTTCACTTTTTAATTCATGGCGACGGACTGGCCGCCGCGCACTGCTGTTGAGCGAGCGGGGCAGGGACAAATCTTCGGGCTCAATATCGGGAAGAATCAGCTTCTTGGTAAGCGCGGTGTGTTTTTTGCCGCCGGCACCGAGTAGATAATTGATCACGTCACGGCGGATCTCCTTGTAGCGCGGCTCGTGATTGATGGCCTTGCGATCGCGCGGACGGGCGAGGTCTACTGCCAACGACGGCCCGAGCGTGGCGTTCGGGCCGGCACTCAACGGAATGATGCGGTCGGCGAGCAAAATGCCTTCGTCCACGTCGTTGGTGATAAGTACAACGGTCTTCTTGTCCGCCTCCCAGATGCGTTCGATCTCGTCCTGCAAGGTGGCGCGCGTCAGCGCGTCGAGCGCGCTTAACGGCTCGTCGAGCAGCAGAATCTGCGGGTCCATCGCCAGCGCGCGGGCCACGGAAACGCGCTGTTTCATGCCGCCGGAAAGCTCACTGGGTTTTTTATCCCGCGCCGGAGTCAGACTAACCATGCCGATGTATTTTTCGACGTGCTGTTGCTTCTTGGCGGGCGACCAGTTGCGGAAGACCTGATCCACAGCGAGGAAAATGTTCTCGTAAACGGAGAGCCACGGGAGCAATGAATAGTTTTGGAACACCACGCCGCGGTCTGGTCCCGGCTCGGTGATTTCGAGATCGTTCAGCGTCAGGCTGCCGCTGTCAGGCTTGATCAAACCCGCGATGAGCGAAATGAGCGTGGTCTTGCCCGCGCCGGAATAGCCGACGATGGCGACAAACTCACCTTTCTCGATGCTCAAGTTGATGTCCTTGAGCACGGCGGCACTGCCAAAACCCTTGCTGACGTTTTTTAATTCCAAAAATGCCACGGGGTGTTTATGATTTATGATTGATGATTTCTCCGTTTTCGGGAGACTGGCCTGCGTATGAACACCACCGAACTCAAAGAGAGAACCATGCAGTTTGCGCTGCGCGTTTTGAAGCTTGCGGATGCGCTGCCGAATAAACCCTCGGGTCGCACCATCGCCGGACAAATCGCGCGCAGCGGCACTTCGGTGGCGGCAAACTATCGCGCGGCGTTGCGGGGCAAATCGCGCGCGGACTTCATCAATAAGATCACCATTGTCCTGGAAGAAGCCGACGAAACGGGATTTTGGATTGAATTGACCGAGCGGGCCGGGCTGCTGCCGGCAAAACGGTTGAATGGTTTGCGAATCGAGGCCGAAGAGTTGATGAAGATTTTCAACGCCACGCGCACGACCACCCGCAATCATAAATCGTGAATCGTAAATCATAAATGCCTAGGCGGTTTTGAAACGCCGTTCCACCAAACTCATCAACCGGTCGAGAATGAACCCGACAACGCCAATCGTGATGATGCAAAGGATGATGTGCTCGTAGATGAGGGCATTGTATTCCTGCCAGAGAAAACCGCCCACGCCCGGACGGCCCGTGAGCATTTCGGCGGCGACGATCACGAGCCACGCGATGCCGAGGCTCAATCGGAAGCCGGTGAACATGTACGGCAGCGCCGATGGAATCAGCACCTTGAACAACGTTTTCGTGCGCGACAGCTTCAGCACCTTCGCGACGTTCAGGTAGTCTTGCGGAATCGCGCGCACCCCGACGGCGGTGTTCAGCACCGTGGGCCACATGGCGCAGATGGCGATGGTGAAGAGCGCGCCGAGTTCGGAAGCCTATTTGCCCGCGCCGAGAAACAACACCAAACCCAGCGGCAGCCATGCGAGCGGTGAGACCGGCCTCAACACCTGAATGATCGGATCAAATGTTTTGGTAAAGCTCTTGGAAAGGCCAAGGCAAAAGCCGATCGGGGTGCCAATGAGCAGCGCCAGCGCGTAACCCTTGGCCACAAGGATGAGCGAATACCAGGTGAAGCGCAAAATGCCCTGATCCATCTCGCCCCGCTTGGCAAACGGCTCGGCGATGTAAGGCTTGCTGACCTCCCAGGTTTTGAGCGGCG
>JANYBF010000530.1 GCA_025360895.1 Verrucomicrobiota bacterium | reverse complement strand
GAAAGGTGCGCATGACGAGTTCCGGCACCGAGGCGTGCATGAGCGCCATCCGCCTCGCGCGCGGCTTCACGAAGCGCGACAAGATTATCAAGTTCGACGGCTGCTACCACGGGCACGCCGACGCGTTGCTCGTCAAGGCGGGCAGCGGCGCGCTTACGTTCGGCCACCCGGACAGTGCAGGCGTTCCGGCTGATGTCGCCAAACACACACTGGTTCTGCCCTTCAACGACATCGAGTCCGTCAAAGCCACCTTCGCGGCCAACAAGAATGAAATCGCCTGCATCATTGTCGAGCCAGTGCCGGGTAACGCGGGCTTGTATCTGCCCCAGCCGGGCTATCTTGAATTTCTCCACCAAGTCACTAAGGAAAATGGCACGATGTTGATCTTCGACGAAGTGATGACCGGTTTTCGCCTTGCGCCCGGCGGGGCGCAGGGGCGCTTCGGCATCACGCCGGATTTGTCGTGCTTCGGCAAAATCATTGGCGGCGGTTTGCCGGTAGGCGCGTTTGGCGGACGGGCGGACATCATGGATCACCTCGCGCCGCTCGGCCCGGTGTATCAGGCCGGCACGTTGAGCGGTAATCCGCTGGCAATGGCGGCCGGCATTGCGGCGCTGGAAGAGCTTGGAGCAGGTAGGGACGCCGCGCTGCGGCGTCCGGACAGCGCAGCGCGCTGTCCCTACCAACTTCTGGAACAACTCGGCGCCCAACTCGAAGCCGGAATGAAGTCCGCTGCGAAAACCGCTGGGGTGCCGGTGACGTTCAACCGCTGTGGCTCGATGTTCTGCGGCTATTTCACCAGCGAACCGGTCTGGAATCTCGCCGATGCGCTGAAAAGCGACCGCGAGCGATTCAAGAAATTCTTCCACGGTATGTTGGACGCGGGCGTTTATCTCGCCCCGTCGCAATTCGAAGCCGGCTTCCTCTCCACCGCGCACAGCGAGGCGGATATTGATGAGACCGTCAGGGTGGCGGCGAAGGTAATGCGTTTGTTGTAGGTCGCATGATGAAGCCGCTCATCAAAAAAGAACTTGGCGTAACTTGGATGTATTGGCTCTGCGTAGCGGTGTTCCTTGTGATGCTCGCCGGAGGACTTTATCTGGGCGTGACGGGTCAAGGTGACGACAAACCGGTGGGGATTGCCGCAAGCCTTGTTTTCTTTGTCTTCGGCGCTGGTGATCTGGTCTGGCCTTTTCTACGGAGCCGAGAGCCGGACGGGCTTTAAACCGAATTTGTTCGCGTTTTTGATCTAAACTGCGATGGAATTCTCTTTCCCGCTTCGAGAGTCAAAGAGACGCTGACTCTCGCAGGCTCATTCCTCTTGTCCGCAGGTACGTTGGCGATGGTTTTCTTTGCCGATACGCTGGAGCATCGAGTCAAAGGTGGGATTGCCTTCGTTTTCTTTGCCTGTGTTTTTGTCCTCTCCCTCAAGTTTTATTTTCCGGTAAAAAGGGTGTCTTGCTCGTACCCGGGGGAATCATCTGGCGTGAGATGATGAGGCCGCCCTCTTTCATTGCCTGGAATTCAATTTCGGAAACAGCCGTTTTTCAAAAACCAGAAAAGTATTCCAAACCCGCCTGGGCGTTTGGGATTAATGTTGGCGAGCCAACTTCGATCAACACAACAAGTTGGGGGCACAAACAAATCCTTAGCGCAAAAATCAAGCATGGATGGCATTTTCACTTTTTGGCGGAAACCATCACGGTCGCCCTGCCTGTGCTTGCTGGAGCGGTCCAGTATTACCTGTCCCATCCTGAAGCCCGGAGCCAGATCGGTTCAACATTATCGGTTGCCAGAGTTTCCGCCATGAAAACCGAGTTATAGGGATTTCGCATCGCTATTGCCTGTGCATATCCTCGCCCATCCTGGCTGTAGCCTTCTTCTTGTGCCCTGCATTGGAAGCAGTCTGCATTGGATGGCCTGGGAGATTCCGCCTGTGTTCGGGTCATTCTTCTCCTCCTGCTAACTGAAATGACTCCCAAGTTAAACGAACGTCTCGGGCTAGGCCAGGAGTTCGTTGATCACCTCGCCATGCACGTCGGTGAGGCGGCGGTCAATGCCGTTGTGACGAAACGTCAGCTTCTCATGATTGATTCCGAGTTGGTGAAGAATCGTGGCGTGCAGGTCATAACAGTAAGTTGGATCGGTCGCCACTTTGTAGGACCATTCATCGCTTTCGCCGTAAGAAGTTCCGCCTTTGAAGCCGCCGCCGGCCACCCAACTCGTAAAGGCGAACGGATTGTGGTCGCGGCCTTTGCTGCCCTGACTGCAAGGCATTCGGCCAAATTCCGTGGTCCAAATCACAATCGTGTCTTCCAACAAGCCGCGCGCCTTCAAATCTTTCACGAGTGCGGCGGCGGGTTGATCCATGCTGCGCGCCATGTCGAGATGGTCCTTGGCGAGGTCTTCATGGCTGTCCCAGTTGCGCCGGGGAAAGCCGTTGTCCGCCCCGCTCCAGACCTGAACAAAACGAACGCCGCGTTCGAGCAATCGGCGCGCGATGAGACAACGCTGGCCGAAATCCTCCGTGATTTTCTCGTCGAGGCCGTAAAGCTTTTTGGTCACCGCTGACTCGCCGGCAAGGTCGAGGACTTCGGGCGCACTCAACTGCAATTTGGCCGCGAGTTCGTAGGAAGCGATGCGGGCGTCCAATCGTGAGTCGCCCGCGCGTGTGGCGAGATGCGCCTGGTTCAATTCTTTCAGCAGCTTTTGGGTTGCTTGCTCGCTCGCGGGCGAGACGAAGGTCGCCGATTTGGGTGGAAATAAGTCGTAAATCGGATTCGGCTTGCCGACGCGGATCATCGTGCCTTGATGGGTGGCGGGGAGAAAGCCCGCACCCCAGTTCGCCGCGCCATTGGGAGCGAGTCCGCGCACGTCGGGCAACACGACAAACGTGGGCAGGTTGTCCGTCAGGCTGCCGAGGCCGTAGGAAATCCAGGCGCCCATCGCCGGAAAGCCCGGCAGCACGAAGCCGGTGTTTTGCATGTAGGTCGCCGGGCCATGAACGTTGGACTTCGCGATCATCGAATGCACGAAGGTGAGGTCGTCGGCGCACGAACCGATGTGCGGCACGAGGCCGGAAATCAATTTTCCGCACTGGCCGTAGGGTTTCCAATCCCAAGGGCTTTTCATCACCGCGCCGGGGTCACTCTGAAACAATTCCACCTTGCCGCCCGGGTCAAACTTCTGTCCGTTAAGTTTTAAGAGGGCAGGCTTGTAATCGAACGTGTCACACTGGCTGGCGGCGCCGGACATGAACAGTTGCACGACCCGCTTTGCCTTGGCGCGATGATGCAAGCCGCCGTTGGATTCCGACCGCCCCTGCGCGGTGTCGGCGAGCAACCCGTGCTGGCCGAGCAGGGAAGCCATCGCGATGCCGCCGAGCCCGCCGCCAAAGCGCCAGAGAAATTCCCGGCGATCAACAAGCCGCGCGTCATCCGCGCCAAGCTGAATCGGCGCTTGTTGTGACGGGCAAACGTGGCACGAGGTTTTCATCAGTCAGCAAACATGAATTCGGACGTATTAAAAAGGACCCGGCAAACACTGGCCATGCCATTTTGCCCGGCGAACGGAACGAGCTGCTTGAATTCCGGCGCGGTCGGCTGGCGGTTCAAAGCCAGTTGATACGCTTGGGCGATTTGCTTTCTTAAATCACCGGCTGGCGCAACGCGGGCGGCGAGGTGTTCGCATTGCTTCAGGACAAACGGGTTGTTCAAAATGGCGAGTGCCTGAAGGGCCGTTACCGTCACGCTGCGTTTCGGCGCGAGAATCGAGGCATCCGGACAGTCCAGCGAATCCATCAATGGGTCGGGCACGCTGCGCACGGTGAACCGGTAAATACTGCGGCGCCGGCCCGCCGCGCTGTCCACGTCAAATTGCGTATAGTCATAGACCGGCGAATGATCATCCTTGAAATAAAACTGCTGTGCCGCCGGGCCGCCCATGGTCGGATCGAGTTTGCCGCTGATGAGGAGCAGGGAATCGTGGACGGTTTCCGCGTCGAGCCGGGTGCGGTTCATGCGCCAGAGATACCGGTTGTCGGAATCGAGCCGGTCGAATTCTGAATTGTTCGCGGAGCTTTGCCGATACGTTGCGCTGGTGACGAAGAGCCGATGCAATTGTTTCAGAGACTCCCCATTGTCCAAAAACCAAAACGCAAGCCAGTCGAGCAGTTCGGGATGACTCGGCAGCGCGCCCATGTGGCCGAAATCGTTCGGCGTTTCCACGAGGCCCCGTCCGAAATGATAATGCCAGACCCGGTTCACAATGGAGCGACGGGTGAGCATGTTCTTGGGGTCGGTAATCCATTTGGCCAGGGCCGTGCGGCGCGCGCCTTCGTCGGCTGCGTCCGCAATTTCAAAGCGGGAATCCGGCCCGGGCACGGACGCGATGCCGGCGGCGGACATCACATCGCCGGGTTTGTTCACGTCGCCGCGTGCCAGTAGATTGACGATGCGGGGACTCTTCGCTGGAATAAAGCTGCCCTCGCGTTTGAAATCATTGGCGGCCGCATACACATTCTTCTGGGGTGGCAACGCGGCGATGGCGTTGGTGATCTGAGTTAACTGGTCCGTGGTCAGGGCCAGTTCCTTGCGCTTCCGGGCTGCTGCGTGGCAGTCCGGCCGCCAGGCTCA
>JANYBF010000514.1 GCA_025360895.1 Verrucomicrobiota bacterium | reverse complement strand
TGCCTTGCTTTACGGAGCGCCGCCCAAGTTCATCTGGCTTTGCCTCGGCAATTGCACCCGTAATGATTTGCTTTCGCTGTTGCAGCGGCACCAGCGGGACATCCTTACATTTTAAACCGCATCGGAATCAGTTTTGATTTTGACGTGAGCCTATTCCAACAGTTAAAGCCGAAATCAAGCCGACGGTTTCTGTTATTTCACGGACGTAGGAGCAGGAGGATTCGTTCGCGCGCCGAGGCCACGCCTTTATAGCGCGCCATTTCCTTCGGCATCGTTTCCAGCGCCCGACACAAACGGGCAGTAGCCACGGGGTCCGCCTTTACTTCGTTCAGCGAATGGTTCACCACGCGGATGCCAAACAGAATTCCGCCTGATTTCGGCAGCGCCACCAATGCCTGATGTTCCACGCGCAGCCAGACTTCGTCCGCGCCAACGGTCGCGTCCAAGCGAGGCAACGCGCGGTCCGGGTGGTGATTCAATTCCGGCGAGCGGGCCAAGCCCCAGTTATGGCGTAGCGATGCCGTGCCGGGTTTGAGGTTGGCGAGAAATTTATGAATGGCCGGGCCGATGTGTGCATTCAAACCGGGCACAGGACCGTGGATGAATTCAATCGGCTGGCCGAGCTTGTCGCTCAAGCGCCACGAGGAAGGAAAGCAAAGGCAGCCGCCATAGAGCCGGATCGCACCATCGGCGTCAGCCTTGAGCAAAAGGTAGTCCGCTTCCCAAAACGCTCCGAGTGCCAGGCATTTTTGCCATGCCGTCGTTGAATTGGGTGCTGCGAATCCATTCCAAACGCCCGCCAGTTCGATGGCTTCTTCCAGGAGGGCTTCCCCGGGTGGTAAAAGCGTCGCGTAGGTGTCCGGCTCGCGGCGCAACCAACGTTGGCGCTCGACGACCACTTCGTTGTGCTTCAGGGTTGGGGCAAAGAAATCCGCTGGCTCACCGCGCTCGAAGCGGAGTTGGAATCGGTAATCGTTGTCCGGAAACAATTCTGCCAGGGTCATCATGGGTGGGCGCGGCAACCGAGCGTCGGTCACCGGGCCGGCAATAGGCTGACGATAAGGCGAAGGATTCACAATGCCGTATCCGGTAGAAAAATCTCCCACCAATCGGCAAGGGAAGCCCCATGCCGGCCACTGCCCCCCCCCGTTTGGAGTTCCGCCTGTAGGCGGTCCCGGTGGATTGACACCCCGGCCGCGCAAACGCGGAACACCGAACACCAACCCCGCTCGTTTTGGGGGGCGGGGGACGGATGCGTCCGTCGGCCCTGGAAAAATCCATTCTGGCCTTCGCGTTGGCGGACTGGCTAACTCGCGCGGTGTTTTCTTCCAAAAACTCAACGGCGCTGGCCGCCATCCTCGTGTTCGCGGTCGTCTTGTGGGGCGGCAACAATGTTGGCACGAAATGGCTAGTTGGTTCGTGGCCCCCGGTTTGGACGGGCGGAACGCGCTTTCTTTGCGCCGGATTTTTATTGCTCGGATTGCTGCGGGTGACGAACTGGTTCGGAACTTACGTCACGCCAACGCGGGCAATGAAGCGGCAACTTTGGTGGCAGGGTGGTTTGAGCTTGGCCGCGTACATCGTCGCGTTTAATGGCGCCCTGCGTTTCACTTCCGCATCGCACATGGCGCTTTATCTTGGGGCATCACCGGTTTGGGCGCTATTGTGGGAGGCGCACGACGATCCCACCGCCCGTCAACCACGTCGTTATCTGGCCGCGCTGCTGGCGCTCATTGGCGTTGGCGTATTGCTGTGGCCGTCGCTGAAGACCAGTTCACTAAATTTACGAGGAGAATTGTTGGCTTTCGCGGCGAGTGTGTTGTGGACCAATTACGGCCGGCAGAGTCGAAAATTGACCAAGACCTTGAACGGGGCGGAAGTCACGGCGCACACGATGTGGCGGGCGGGGGTGTGGCTGCTGCCGTTTGGACTGATCGAAGTGGCGCGCACCAGTTTGCCACTGAATCTGAAACTGCTCGGGGTGCAAGCATACTGCGTCGTCGCCGGCGGGGTCGTGGCGTTCGGCTTGTGGAATCAAGCGTTGCGCTACTGGCCGACGAGCCGGGTGTTCTTGTTCAATAATTTGATTCCGTTGAGCACGATGACGTGGGCGTATTTTTGCCTGGGGGAAGCGGCGACCCCGACGTTTTGGGTGGCGCTGTTGTTTATCGCCACGGGCGTTGTGCTCGGTCAGATGTCGGAGGCCAAGCCGATCGGATTAACGGGTTGAGGTGGAGAACTCACGAATCTTGATGTTACGAAACCAAGTTTCACCATGGTGATCGGTCAGCAGGATCGGCCCTTTGACTTTTTCGCCAAAACCCTGGGCGTCCTTGAATTTGCTTTTCGCAATGGCCGCCAACAACTCCCGGCTGCCCAACTCATAGGTGAGAACTTTTTCGCCGTTCAACCAGTGCTCAACGTGCGGGCCGCGAATCACGAGGCGCGATTGGTTCCATTCCCCCGGCGGATGGACTCGGGGTTTGGTTTGTGGTGGCAACACGTCATAAAACGAAGCCGTTTGATGTTGCGGGCCGGACTCGGTGGTATCATCCACCATCTGATATTCGTGGCCCGGTGATTTGGGCCGGGCCTCGGTGACCAGATACTTGATGCCGTTGTTGCCTTTGAGAGTAATCCGCCATTCCCATTCCAGTTCGAAATCTGTGAACTGGTTCAGGGTGATAATGTCGCCACCGCCGCCATTTGCGGCCAAGTGCAGACAGCCGTCTTCCACGTTCCATCCGCGCTGCGGAAAGTCCGGCCGGCCATAAGCACGCCAACCCGCCGTCGTCTTGCCGTCGAAAAGTGGTTTCCAGTCGCTGGTTTCGCGATCGGTGGCACGCGCGCAGAGCAGGCAGGTCGCCGCAATCAAGGGAATTACCAAAAGTTGGTGGCGTGAAAACAGGTGCATGGGTGAAATGATTTGCGAGTTGTTACCTTGGATGATCGTGGCGGTCAATGGCATTCCAGTTGGATTTTCCAAGTGGCTACCACAACGCCTGGCTTCGTGATTGACCGTTGGGGTTGTGCCGGTTTAACTGCCGGCATGAGATTGCCCCTTGCAATGCTGTTGCTCGCTGCCGTGTGGGTTAGTGGTTGCGCGGCCAAAACAGAGCCGGTTTTCCAGCCATTGCCTGGTGCGTCCACCGGTGTGCCGTCACTCGAAGCTGTATCGCCTGTCAGCAAAACCAAAATTGGGGACCAGTCCATCGTCACGCCGGACACAGTTTTGACGGGGCGGGTTTCAGTTTACAATGACGCGGGGCGGTTTGTCGTCTTGGATTTTCCCATCGGCCACTTACCCGCCAATGAACTGGTAATGTTCGTTTTCCGACAAGGTCTCAAAGTGGGGGAGGTGAAAATCACCGGACCCCAGCGGGATCACAACACCGTGGCCGACCTGGTTTCCGGTGAAGCCCGCAAGGGCGATGAAGTTCGGGACCGATAGGCCGCGACCGACGCTATTTTAATTTCAGGAAGTTAGCCATTATCATCCGTCCACTTTCGGTGAGGATGCTCTCCGGATGGAACTGCACGCCCCAGATCGGATACTGCTTGTGCTTCACGCCCATGATTTCGCCTTCGTCGGTCTCGGCGGTGATCTCCAGACAATCGGGGATGGAATCGCGCTGGATGACGAGCGAGTGATATCGCGTGGCCGGAAACGGGTTCGGCATGCCCGCGAATAAATCCTTCCCGTTATGCTTAATGGGCGAGGTCTTGCCATGCATCATGCGGTAATTGACGACGACGGTCGCGCCAAACACATGACCGATGCACTGGTGGCCGAGGCACACTCCGAGCGTTGGGGTGTGCGGGCTGAAAGTGCGGATGATTTCATTGGAGAGGCCAGATTCATTGGGCGAACACGGGCCGGGCGAAATGAGCAGGCGATCCGGTTTGAGGGCGCGCACTTGATCCACCGTGATCTGGTCGTTGCGATGAATCTGCATCTCCACCTTCAGCTCGCCCAAATACTGGACGAGGTTGTAGGTGAACGAATCGTAGTTATCGAGCACTAGTAACATATCACTTCGCTGGCACTATAACCGTTGGACGATTGGGCAAAAAGATTTTTTCTCCCGCGCGCCACGGATGTTCCACGCGATCAATCGTCAGCGTGCGCGGTAAAAGTTGGATTTCGTGGCCGAATATCTCGCAGGTCGCCGTGCCGGGCAGGAAAATTGCATCGGTAAAAACACATTTGCCGAACGGCAGATCAAAGGGGGCGGGCCGTCCGTGTTCGAAGGCGACGGTTTGGGGCTGGTTGGTTTGTGCGGTCGCGCCGCCAAAAACGATGGTGATATTGGTGAACTGGAGCGCCGGTTGATTCACCACGATGGCGGGAACGCCCGCAAGCTCGGTGAAGGTCATCTGCCACGGCCCGTTTTTGCGTCGGCGATGTTCAATCCAATTGAAGACGGCCACATAGCCGAGCAGCGTGGCTAGGAAAACGAGGAGAATTTGTTTCCAGAGGGCGAGAAAGCTGGTTTTGGTCATGATCGGCCGTGTGTGGTCTTGTGGGTAGTTTTCCCGTGGCTTGGTGGGCGGAAGGCTGGTGGAACTGGCAGGATCCGAAACTGCGACCTTTTCATTGCAAACGAGAAGTGCCAGCCACGCCTACCTTGGCGTTTTTGGGACTTATCGTGTGACTCCAACCGTCTTCATCTGCACCAGACTCTTCGGGTGCGGAGAATAGCGATCTTGGGAGTGTTGTCAAAGCCTTCGAAAGGCCTTCGAAAGGCGGCCAGACGTACAGGTGAGCATCTTGTAGGTCTTCCCAGAAGACGTTTCCAGACGGCAGGATTTGGGGTCGCCGTTGCGCCCGCCGCGTAAACGCAACGCTCCAACGCTAGGCAGCATGCGCATCAGGAGGGGGCAAGATGGATACCTGCCTGTGAGTGAAAAGTTTCACGGGGAATATTTGTTGTGTTCAGGCTTTGATCCTTGTGATACGATTGGCGGTATGTCACAGCCATCGTTTGAATCAGTCAACGGATGCGGCCGTGTTCGGAAGTTCCGCCCGTGTTGCCCGGCGCGCGTGCCTTTGATGGCGATGCTTGGTCAGCCAGTGTCACCCACACACACAATTCAGGAGTTTGATCATGAGCCACGCTATTCCCATTCGTGAAATTTTAACCCAAAAAGGTGACACCGTCTGGAGTATCACGCCGGAGTCCACGGTGCTCGAAGCGATCCAACTGATGGCCGAAAAAAATGTGGGCGCGCTGCTGGTCGCCAAAGAGGGGCGGCTTTTGGGCGTGCTTTCGGAGCGTGATTACACCCGCAAAATTGCCTTGAAAGGTCGATCCTCCAAGGACACGCCAGTGCGGGACATTCTTTCGGGCCAGGTGGTGTCCGTGAGCCCCGACCATACGGTGGAGGAATGCTTGCGGTTGATGACGGAGCATCGGATCCGCCATCTGCCGGTGATGGACGG
>JANYBF010000506.1 GCA_025360895.1 Verrucomicrobiota bacterium | reverse complement strand
CAAGGCGCAGGCTGCAATCGAGCCCACGCCGCCACCCAGCCACGCCGCCAACAAGGCCAGCGGCAAGCTCAGACTTCGACCCAAATTTGAATAAAGTTGATTGATGGTGTCGCCTCGTGCCACGGCAGCGTAGCCGGGTGTGAAACTGAGGAACCGGACGACGAACGCAGCGCCGAGCAGCGACATGGGGAGACCGGTCCCGCCATATTTGTGACCATAGATCAAGGTCACAATCTGCTCGCCCAAGACGATTAACGGCAACATGGAGGTAACGGCAATCACACATGCGTTTTCGACGCAGGCAAGATACAGCTTGCGGAATTCCTGAGGCTCTTCCTGAACCCGGGATAAAATTGGCAAAACGAGAGAACCGGCAACTTGAGAAAAGATAAACCAAGGAATGCTCACCAGCGAAAAGGCCAGCGCGTAATTAGCCAGCATGTCCAGGGAGAATACCGCTCCGACCAATATTTGGTCCCCCTGTTGGTAGGCGGTCATGACCAAGCTGGTTGCCAGCAATGGCCAGCCAAAGGCGAGCATTCCAAGGATATGTCGGCGTTCCCAAGCCCAACGGTAAGGCCGCCGGGCAAAGAAGTAGGTCATGGCAGTGCCAATAAAGGCCTTGGCGATCATCAACCACGCAATGACGCGGTAATCCCGCAACCAGACCGCCAACGGCCAGACGGCAGCCGTAATCAGAAATTGCGGCACGACATCCACCAATACCAGCGGGAGATAGTCCAGTTCCCGCTGACGGCGAGCAATGTCCAAATGACTTAAACCTTGGGAGAGTGGCACGACGGCCAGGAGAGCAATTGCCCACCAGACGTGCGGCACCCCGAAGAGGCGGGCCATCGGAACGCTCAAAGCGGCAATCAAGACACCGCTGACGGCACTGCCGACAAACTGAAGGGCGTGGGCCGAAGCCAGAAAGCCCGGGGTATCCCCTGCTTTCGATTGGATAACCTGCATCCCAAAAGCCATCCGCCCGCTAATTTCGAGCAGCGTCATCGCCATGCCCAACACGGCGGCCAAGCCATAATCGGCCTTGGCGAGCATCCGGGCCAGAATCAAATTGCGCAGAAAAGAAAGCCCGTACCCGGCCATCCGACCCACCGTCAAAACCACGGTGCCTCGGACTAACTTGGGTCGGGTGAAACTTACTTCCTTAGATCCAGAAAGGTTAGCGCGCATGGAAAGTGTCAAAGCGAACGCGATTCAATCAACAAGGAGTTGCCTTCGATAAAATGCTCCTCCGCGTCGGGCGAAGATTTACCGGGAAGAGAATTCCACACCGGATCGTGCCGGCGAATCATTTTCGCAAGCAACTTGGTACTTGAGCCTGTTTGAAAACCCGCCCGGTGGGGGCACCGGGCCTACAACGATCAACGATACTAGCCAATTCCTGTAGGCCGCGTGCCCTCACGCGGCGGCGGGTGAGAGTTTTCAAACAGGCTCTTAGGCCAAGGGGTCAAAGATTTTATCCCAACGAACTCACAGCTCATCAAGGTTTTGATGAGATAAAGCCACGGGGCTAAGGAGAACCGACAATCTGTAGGGCACTCGGGGCTCTAGGCCGCCCGCCACCCAAGCCCGCTCGGTCGTTGCTGAGGAGAACGGCCTTCACCAGCGAGGCAATGACTGCGTAGCCCCCATTGTTAGGATGAATCTGGTCTGCAGAGTAGTACCGCGTATCCGTGTAATCCAACAAACGCGGATCTGCCGCCAGATCTACGACGTAATCAAAGGGCAACGAAGTTCTCAGGGCGTTGTTCAGTTCCGTCAACCGTGGTTGTAAGGTAGGGTTTGACCCCGTTCCAAAGTTGGCGGCGATGAGGGTCATACCAACGATTTTCACCTCAGGATGCGCCGCCCGTACCGCCGCAAGCCAAAGCCCGATATTATTGGTAATGAGTGAGACCGAATCGTTGATTGCAAGGTCATTGACTCCCATTTTGAAAACTACAGTTCGTTTGGTGTAACCGGGAGCGGCAGCCAGATGATTAAGCGTATCTAAAGCAGTGGGGGCAAAGGGTAACACGTTATATTCAATTGAATCCCCCGACTGGCCGATATTCTCGAAGGTTGTACCGGGGACCTGGAGGGCGAGCTGAGCGACGTAGTTGGAATTCGCAGGCGGGTTGGCTCCGGTACCGGCGGTAATCGAATCACCCTCACAAAGCACATAATACGTTCCTCCGGTCGCGGCCACCCCAGCGCCGTTCACCGCAGCAGTTCCTCCGGCCGCGCCGGTGAATGTCACATCTTGCAGGCTGGTTGCGGTACTCGTGGGCGTGAAGCGCACAGTCACGGTCTGACTTTGACCCGCCGTAAGACTGTAAGCCGCACCTGAAACGATGCTAAAGGGAGCGATCACTCCGGCATTACCGGCCAAGGTGCCCGAACCAGAGTTCTGAACGTTGAAGGTCTGGTCCACACTCGTGCCTACCGGAATGGAGCCAAAACTGCGACTCGCAGGGGCAATAGCAATGAGCGGCGTACCGCCGGTCACGGCTACTCCCACTCCCGTCACCGAAGCGCTGTCGCCCGCCGCGCCGGTAAACGTCACATTTTGCAAGCTGCTTCCGACCGCCGTGGGCGTATAACGCACGGTAACGGTCTGACTTTGACCCGCACCCAAGCTGTAAGCGGCGCCGGAAACGATGCTGAACGGGGCGGCGACGGTGGCACTGCCGGACAAGGTACCCGAACCCGAATTCTGGACGCTGAAGGTCTGGTCCATAGTGGAACCCAAATTAACGGAGCCAAGATCGCGAGCCGAAGGACTGACCACGATGGCCGCCGTACCCGTGGTGCCGCCAGATTGGGCTTGATATGCCCCCATATCCCAGGCGCTGCCGCGGACCACCCCGTTCTTGTCGGTCGTAAATGAAGTGTTTAATGCGATCGGTAAGGGAATCGCATTAA
>JANYBF010000451.1 GCA_025360895.1 Verrucomicrobiota bacterium | reverse complement strand
AAAAGTCCGCGGCCATGGGGAGTCTTCATCCACGGCGGTTTGCGCTTCGAGGAAGCGCGGAGTAAATCCAACCAGCCCCCACACCACCCAGCCGAGATGGAACGACCGGTTCGCTCGATGTTGGATTGACTGAATGATCCTGGTGTTCATGGATGTGTGATCATGATCAGGGTCGGCGGGTCATGATCCGTTTCGGAAAAACGCGGGGACAATGTCCACGAAAAGAATTTTCACGATGGTCATGCCCGGAAAGATCATGGCGTAGGCGATGTCCGGACGGTCGGTCGGCGTGAGCTTGTTCGCGTAGCCGAGAATCGCTGCATTGCCACAGGCGCCCGAAACAATGCCCGCCACCTCGTCGTACGGCAGGCGGAAAACGAAGAGGCCCAGGATCAGGATCGGGACCACGAGCGCGACGAGCACGACCGCGCCCAGTCCCAGCATTACCAACCCGGTCTCAGTAACCGTCGTGACGAATTTAGGCCCCGAGGCCATCCCGACTTGCGCGAGAAACAGCGTAAGGCCGAGGTTGCGGATCACGAGATTGGCGGAAAGCGGAATCGTCCAGTTCAGGCCACCTGTGCGGCGTAGTTTGCCCAGAATGAGCGCCGCGATCAGCACGCCGGCCAGGCCTATTGAAAGTTTGCCGATACCGGGCAGCGGAAACTGGATCGCGCCGATTAGGAAGCCGAGCGCCATGCCGATGCCGATGGAGATGTAGCTGAACTCGGCAGTACCCTTGATCGAGTCGCCGAAGTATTTGCGCATCGCCGCGAAATCGGCGCGATGGGCGAGCACGCCGACGCGGTCACCGAACTCAAGCACGAGATCCGGGCGCGGCAGAATGTCGGTGTCGCCGCGGCGGACCTGGATGAGGATGGAAGCCTTCTCCCCCGGCAGGTCGAGATCGCCCAGGGTTCTGCCCACCACTGTTGGGCGGGAAGCAAAGACGCGCAGATAGTCGAGGTGCCGGCGGTCCTTGACGAGGTGACCGGGCGCGGATTCTCCGAGGATCGCGCCCGCCTGTGCGAGCGCCTCTTTCGTGGCAGCGACGGCGAGCACGACGTCATTTTCAGCGATGACAAAGTTGGGCGAAGCCGGCTCGTTACGACCCTCCCGACGCAGGGCGGCAATTTGGACCCCGGCGGGTAACGCGGTCATAAGGTCGCCGAGCGACTTGCCGGACAGTTCCGGATTACGCACGACGATTTCGAGAAGCTCCAAGTCGTTGCCCGTGGGAAACTGGATCTTCGGCTTAAGGATCATGAAAGCGAAATAGAGGAACAGGATCGGCCCGGCCACGCCGAACGGATAGGCGACCGAGTAGCCGACGGCAGGATCGTCGTTGCCGAGCGTCGCCACCGCCGCCTGCAGCGTTGGCGTACTCGTTCCCGAGCCAGCGAACAACCCCAACGCGTACCCGAGTTTGAGGTCCATCGTCTTCATGAAAACGAGGCTCACCGCGCCCGCCGACAACACACCGGTCAGCGCGATCAAGTTTGCTTGAAGCCCGGCGCGGCTGGTCAATCCGATGAAAAACTGCTTGCCATACTGCACGCCCACGCCATAGAGGAAAAGCGCGAGCCCCAGCGTCCCGACCATCGCCGACGGCACGGACTTCGGCGCGAACCAACCCAGGCCGAGCGCGACGAACAGCACCGCTCCCACACCGAGGGAAAACCCCTTGATGTTGATTTCGCCGACGAGATAGCCGATGGCGATCGTCAGGAACAACGCCATCAACGGTTGCTGCTCCAGCAGTGTCTTGATTAGTTCCACAATTATTCCTGTGACTGCCGCAGTTACTTATCGCGCCTTGCAGCCAGCGTCGCGGAACTGGCCGATCACTCGCGCCACCAGTTCGGGCGACGCTGGCGGTGTGTCGTTCAAGGTGTATTCCACGCCGAGCGCCTTCCATTTGAACGCGCCCAATTGATGAAAAGGCAACACCTCCACCACCTCGACATTTTTCAGCGGCGCGACAAACTTCGCGACGGCCGCAACATTCGCCGGATCGTCGGTCAAGCCCGGCACGAGCGTGAAACGAACCCACACCGGCTTGTTCATCGCGGCAAGCCGTGCGGCGAAGCGCAACGTCGGTTCCAGGTCGCGCTGGGTCGCGCGGCGATAAGTCTCCGGGTCGCCCGACTTGATGTCGAGGATGACCAGATCGAGTTGCTGCAAATACTCGTCGGTCGCGCGCGCGCCCAAAAAACCGGAGGTCTCGATGGCCGTATGAAGCCCCAAAGATTTTGCCGCGCGCAGGATTCGCCCGGTGAAAGCCGTCTGCACCAGCACTTCGCCACCAGAGATTGTCAGTCCGCCCTGCATGGCGCGCAGCGCGGGCGCAAAGTGGCCGAGGCGGGTGATGACCTGTTCCACCGGGATGCGCACGCCATGCTTCAAGTGCCAGGTGTCCGGGTTGTGACAATACTGGCAACGAAGCGGGCAGCCAGAGACGAAGAGCGTGAGCCGCACGCCCGGCCCGTCGAGCCGGGAGCCGGTTTCGTACGAATGCACATAGCCGAACGCGCCCGCCTCGTCGGAGTAATTCTCCGTTTCCGGTGCGTCCGGCGACAAGTCATGGCGCAGATCGTGGCGACTCCCCTCGGGGATTTCCGCCACAGCGGACGCCGACTTGGTTTCAGATGCCGGCATGGAAGAAACTGCGATTGATCACATCAAGCTGTTGCTCGCGGGTGAGGCGTACAAAGTTCACGGCGTAACCCGAAACGCGGATCGTGAGCTGCGGATACTTGTCCGGATGTTCCATCGCATCGAGCAGGGTTTCCTTGCGCAGGACGTTCAGGTTGACGTGAAAACCGCCCTGCCCGAAATACATGTCCAGCGCATCGGCGGCACGGGTGAGCGCTTCATTCTCGCCCTGTCGCGTCTCTTGGGGCACGACTGACAGAGTGTAACTGATGCCATCTTGGGCTTCGTCGTAGGGCAGACGCGCAACGGAAAGACAGGACGCGAGCCAGCCGTGCGAATCCCGCCCGTGCATCGGATTCGCGCCCGGCGCAAACGGTTCGCCCGCGCGGCGACCGTCCGGAGTGCTGCCGGTGGCTTTGCCGTAAACGACGTTGGAAGTGATGGTCAGGACTGATTGCGTGTGCACCGCGCCCCGATAGGTCGGGTGTTTGCGTAAGTGGCCCATGAATCGTTTCACGAGGTCCACCGCGATGTCATCCACGCGCGGATCGTTGTTGCCGAATTTTGGAAAGTCCCCGCTCGTTTCGAAATCAGTGATCAGACCATCCGCGCGACGAATCGGTTTCACCTTCCCGAACTTGATGGCCGAAAGGCTGTCGGCGGCAACCGAGAGGCCTGCGATGCCAAACGCCATCGTGCGCAAGATGTCGCGATCATGCAGCGCCATCATCATCCGCTCGTAGTTGTAACGGTCGTGCGCGTAGTGGATGCAGTTCATCGCGTGGACATAAGTCTGCGCGAGCCACGCCATCATGTTGTCGAACTTGGCCAGCACGTCATCGTATTCGAGCACGTCGCCGGTGACGGGGCGAAAGAGTGGGCCCACCTGGTTGCCCTTGATCTCGTCGCGTCCGCCGTTGAGGGCGTAAAGCAGGCACTTGCCAAGGTTTACACGGGCGCCGAAAAACTGCATCTGTTTGCCCAGTCGCATGGCCGAGACACAACACGCGATGCCGTAGTCATCCCCATGCACGGGCAACATCAAGTCATCGCTCTCATACTGAAGCGCCGAAGATTCGGTACTGACCTTGATGCAATAGCGTTTGAAGGCATCCGGCAGGTTCTTGGACCAGAGGATGGAGAGGTTGGGTTCGGGCGCCGGCCCTAGGTTCGTCAAAGTGTGCAGTATCCGAAAGCTTGACTTGGTGACCAGCGTGCGGCCATCCAACGCCATGCCACCGACACTTTCCGTCGCCCAGTAAGGATCGCCGGAGAAAAGCGCGTCATACTCAGGCGTGCGCAGAAAACGCACGATGCGCAGCTTGATGACGAATTGGTCAATCAACTCCTGGGCCTGTTCCTCGGTCAGTGCCTTTTCCTTCAAGTCGCGCTCGATGTAGATGTCGAGGAACGTCGAGACGCGGCCGATGGACATGGCGGCGCCGTTCATTTCCTTGATGGCCCCGAGGTAGCCGAAGTAAGTCCATTGCACCGCCTCGCGGGCATTGGTCGCGGGCTGGCTGATGTCGCAGCCGTAACCGGTCGCCATCGTCTTCAGGTCGGCGAGGGCGCGGAGTTGGTCGGCCATTTCCTCACGCAGCTGCATGACTTCCTCGGACGGCCAGCGGCCACCGAGTTCGGCGCGCTCTGCCTGCTTCGCTTCGACGAGCCGATCCACACCGTAAAGCGCCACGCGGCGATAGTCGCCAATGATGCGACCGCGACCATAGGCATCGGGCAAGCCGGTGATGATGTGTGAACTCCGGCAGGCCCGAATCTCCGAAGTGTAAAGATCAAACACGCCTTCGTTGTGCGTCTTGCGGTATTTCGTGAACGTCTCGCGCACGGCCGGGGCGACTTCACGCCCGATGGACTTGAGCCCGGCCTCGACCATGCGAAAGCCGCCAACCGGCATGATAGCGCGGCGAAAGGGTTTGTCAGTCTGGAGGCCGACGATCACCTCATTGTCTTTGTCGATATAGCCGGGGCCGTGCGACGTGAGCGACGAGGGTGTGGTTTCATCGGCATCGAGCACGCCCTTTTTGATCTCTTCGCGCAAGGAGGGTTGAAGGCATTTCCACACCGCCAGCGTCCGCGCGGTTGGCTTGGCCAGGAACTCCGGGTCGCCTGTATACGAGGTCACATTGGCAACGATGAAATCGCGCACATTGGTTTCGCGTTGCCATTGGCCGGCGTTGAATCCGCGCCACGCGTCGGTGGTGGTTGGTGGTGGTTTGGTGATGGTGGTGCTCATACTCTTTTCAAACCGGCATTTGTGGCGGGTTGCTGACAAAGTTGCGCTTCGGCCAGAAGCCAGTGCTCCACATCGTGCCCTTCCGGCCGGCCATCCTGCTCCCACATGAAATGAGCGAGGACCGCGATCTCTTCACGGGTCGGTGCTTTCACATTCAGGTTGCGAGGTTTGGCCAATGATCTGGCACCCGTCGGCTTGGCTTGTGTCATGGTCTTGAGAATCTGTTTTTTGGGTCGAGCGCGCCCGCTTCCGCGCGGACGCGCTCTCCCGCTGAGCTAATTTCTGCTTATCCGGTTGGTTGTCAAACCCGAATGCCTTGAAACGACGAGCATTGCTCGGCTTGAATTGGCAATCCCTGCACCTGACCGAGCAATGCTCAGCACTCCAACTGGCTGCACTAATCGAAATCGGCAACCAACCGGATAGGCAGGGTTAATTGCTTCAGCAAAGAACCAGATTCGCGGCGAGTCCGCCTTCGCTCGTTTCTTTGTATTTCGCTCCCATGTCCTTGCCGGTTTCAGCCAGCGTCTCGATGGTCGTGTCGAGATCCACGCGGTGCCGCGAGGCGATTTCGTTGGTAGCAATCGAGTAGGCGATCCAGGCTTTCACCGCGCCGAAGGCGCAGCGCTCGATACACGGAACCTGCACGTAACCGGCGACCGGATCACAGGTCATCCCGAGGTGATGTTCGAGCGCGGACTCGGCGGCGTTCTCGGTTACTTGTGGCGGGCTGTCGTGGACCTGCGCGATGAACGCGGCGGACATCGCCGAAGCCACGCCGATCTCGGACTGACAGCCGCCCTCGGCCCCGGAAAGCGTGGCGTTGTGTTTGCACAAGTAGCCGATCGCGGCGCCAGCGAGCAGACCCTCGCGGGCTTTCTCCATGGACAACTTCCGCTTGCTATTAACCAGGGCGTAAACAATCGCGGGCATGACGCCGGCTGACCCGCCCGTGGGCGCGGTAATAACCAGATGACCGCGGGCGTTTTCTTCGGAGGCCGCCAGGGCAAAGGCGGAGACGAGGGCGATGGCGCGATCGCTCTCATATTTGTCGTCCTGGGCACGCTCAAAGACGGTGGCCGCCTTCGAATGCAGCTTGATGGGCCCGGGCAGGACGTCGTCCTTCATGGCGAGACCGGCTTTTACCGTGGCCAGCATGGCATTGGTGATTTTGTCCAGGAAAACGTTGATCTGTTCTTCCGTCTTGCCAGACACAGCGAGTTCGTTGGCCATGACGACCTGCGCGATGGAGAGGTTGTTTTTCTCCGCGTGTTGGCGCAATTCCTTCATGGTTGCGTAGGGATACTTCGGAGCGCCTTTCTTCGGCGGTGTATAGCCCTTCCACTCATAAAAACCGCCACCGGGCGAGTAATATTCCAGCTCCAAGATCGCCTGGTCGCCGGCCATGAGTTTGCAGGTCATGGTGTTCGGGTGCGGGAAATCGCCCTTGGGCGAATCGTAGATAACGTCGGCCAGCGACAGATTGAACGTCTTGTCGCCGAGCTTGAGCGGATACGTTGCCGTCGGCTTCTCCTTCATTGAGTCGAGGAACAATGGGTCAACGGTTGCCGGCTCCTTGCCGATGAGACCCGCCAGCGAGGCGCGTTCGGTGCCGTGGCCCTTGCCCGTGGCGCTCAAGCTGCCGTAAAGGTGAACTTTTAAGCCGGTCGCTTTGGCCAGTTGATCCGCCGGCAACTTGGTGCAGCGCTGATAGAAGTCGTAGGTGATGCGCATTGGCCCAATCGTGTGCGAACTCGAGGGGCCGGGACCGACCTTGTAGAATTCGTCGAGCACGGTCATCACCGGGCCTTTGGACCGCTTCACGACGTCCAGGTCGGGGGAGAGTTTGGAACCCAGCTTGGGTGCGGCGGCTTCCTTTTCGGCCTGGGCGGCGCGCGCTTCGGGCGTCCACGCTTTTCCGGTCATCACCGCCGCCGCGCCGATAACGGCGTTGCGGATCAGGAACGACCGGCGATTAATGCTGGAGGAAAGGGCCGAATCTGCGGTCACCTCCGGGAACGATCCGTTATGCTTGTCTGGTAGTGGTGTGTTCATTTGTTTTGTACTCCTGGTATTTCTTTGGTTCTGTTTTGGATCAGGTTCTCATGGATTGCCTGCTATGCTTCGATCTGAATTTGCGGTCGTCGTTCATCTGAAAACTTTTTGAATATACCCGGCCGCTGCTTGAGAAAATCACCGGGGGCTTCATTGCCGCGCAGCTCTGCGGACCGGTGGATCAATCAAACAACGCGAAGGTGATGCCGAGTTGCACGCGAAAGACATCACCGGTGTCGCCAGATTGCACTTCTTTCTTTCCGTAGAGGCCTTCCAGGCCGACGCTCACACGATGCCGGATCTGGTAAACGAGATTGGCACTGGTATAGTACGTTTGGTGATACGCCAGCGGCCCTTGGGAAGGCTCGTTATCCAAAGAGATATAGCCGAACGTGGCGGTCGAACGGAACTTTTCGGACCAGTGATGCGTGTAGCCAGCCATGGCGCTAAAGTATGGCAGTGCCTGTAGCTTTCCGGAGGCATCATACGCCGCATCCCCACCGTTGAATCCGGCATAGGTAAATTTGTCGTTCGAGAAATGAAAATAACCCTCACCATAGGTAAGCTGTCCCTGAACGGTATCACGCTCGAACACATTGAGGCTCGTCGCCGCCATCAATCCCCAACCAAAAACGCTTTGATCGCCCAGCGTCGGACTGTTGGCCCCCAGATCACGAAGGATCGCGGCAAATTGTACGTGCCCGATCTTGGAATCCTCCCAACGCACATTGAAGCCCCCGTCCGGCGCATGATTGACTGACGTTACATCCGGGAAACCAAAATTATCAACCTCCGTGGCGGGTTGCTGGATGCCGAAGTTCATCTGCCAGTGCTCGTTCAGCGGGAGCAGGTAGCGCACGGTTGGCTGTCGCGCAAAGATCATGCTGTTCGGCCCTTCAAAATCCACGGTATCCGGCCAGACGTCCGGGTCTTCGAAGATGCTGTAAGTGAAACCGGCGGTAACGTTGAAGTACTGTCCATAAAGCTGTTTGAGGCGATATGTCATCCCGCCGTTGACCCCGCCGCCAAAGAAATCGTTGTTGTAATAAAAGCGCGGGCTGCCCGCGACGTCGGGCGCGCGAACGTCCAGGCTCAAGGTCGAACCGCGGGTATTCATGTTGAATTGATTGCCGCCGCCATAAGTCGGCTCTCCTTGCACGGGAATCAGCGCCGGGGTAAAGCGATCCGGGTTTCCGGAATTCCGATTGTCGTCCGTCAAATCCACCCGCACCTTCGCGTTGAACTTGATAAAGGCCGGCGTGTTCGGAATCGGGATAAAGCCCCGGTACTGGGGATCAAGCGTGAGGTTGCCGGGCCGCTGCGCCGCCTCCTGCTGGTCGTTCAGGGCATCCCGCGAGGTAACTTGGCTGGCTTCGGGGGGAGCTTTGATGGTCGGCGGGATGAACTCAACGCCTTTCGCTGGCACGGCCACGGACGGCACGGCGGGTGGAAGTGGCGGCGTCTGCTGCTTTTTCAGGTCAGTGATCTCCTGCTGCAGGTTCGTGATGACTTGTTGCATCGCTTTCATGGTGGCCTGCAGTTCATCCAAACTTGGACTCTGCGCGCTAGCGAGCAACGGAACCATCAGTGAAAGGGTGACGAAGAATTTTGTTTTCATAGTGGCGATTGCTTAACGGTCATCAATTTGAACCATAGTTTGCAAGAGATTATTTTCGGTGTCAGTACTCGACGAAGAAGCGTTGAAGTTGTTTGATATCTTGCGTCCGGGTCAGTCCGAGCATCAACAGAATGCGCGCCTTCTGCGGGTTCAATTCCATGCCAGCGATGAAGCCGAGTTTGTCGTCGTTGACCTCGACGTTGCGGTCCACAACCCCGGCGCCAGTGCGAGAACAGCGCACCACCGCCACGCCTTGCTTTGCCGCCTTTTCCAGCGCAGCCAGCGCGGCGTCCGTTGAGTTGCCATCGCCCACGCCGGCGAGCACGATGCCTTTCACGCCTTGCGCCACAAGGGTGTCAATCAATTCACCGCCAAGGTTCGCGTAGGAATACACCACTTCCACGCGCGGCAAATTGGCCACGGTGAGGTCGGCGATGGAGAACTCACTCTTGGTGGTGTGGCGCACCGGGTTGGTGGAATAGAAGAACGCCTTGCCGGTATTCATCATCCCGGCGATGCCGCGGTTCGGAGATGCAAAGGTGTCCATCCGCGTGGTGTGCATCTTTTGCGTCTCGCGGGCGTACTGGATGGTGTCGTTGAGCACCACGAGCGGGCCGCGGCCTTTGGCTTCGGGGTTACCGGCCAGGGCGACGGCGTTGTAAAGGTTGATCGGGCCGTCCGCGCTGATGGCGGTGGCGGGGCGCATCGAACCGACGAGCACCACGGGTTTGTCACTCTTCACCACGAGACTCAGGAAGTACCCCGTCTCCTCCATCGTATCCGTGCCGTGGGTGATGACAACGCCGTCCACGTCCGGGCTCTTCAGCGCTTCGTTCACGCGCGCGGCGAGCTTGAGCCAGACCTCGTGGTTCATGGTCTGGCTGCCGATGTTCGCGACCTGCTCGCCGGTTAACACCGCGATGTTGGTCATCTGCGGCACCGCCTTGATAAGGTCTTCCACGGAAAAAGTGCCGGACTTGTAGCCAGCGTCGGCTTGTGTAACTTGCGCGCCGGCAATCGTGCCGCCGGTGGCGAGGACTTTGATCCTGGGCAGTGCCCACGTCGAAGGGGCAGCAGCCAGGAACACGGCCAGGGTTAGAGAGACGATTGGGATTCTATGTGTTTGCGCTTTCATGGTCTTGTTTGGTTAGCGGTTCAATCGCGGATGCGTCATGTTCTCGGGCTTCAACAACTCGTCAAGTTTTTCCTTGGTCAACCAGCCCTTGGCAATGACAAGATCATAAACACTGCCGCCGGTCTTGAGCGCTTCCTTGGCGATGGCGGCGGACTTTTCGTAGCCGAGCACGGGATTCAACGCCGTGACGAGGCCGATGGAATTCTGCACGTATTCGCGGCAGCGCTCGCGGTTGGGTTCGATGCCGGCGATGCAACGCGTGGCCAGCACGATGGCGGCGTTGCGCAACAGCGTCAGGCCGAAGAACAGGTTAAACGCGATGATCGGCTCGGCCATGTTCAGTTCCAGCTCACTGGCCTCGGAAGCCATCGAAACGGTCACGTCGTTACCGATGATCTGATAGCAAATCTGGCTCACGACTTCGGGCACAACGGGATTCACCTTGCCCGGCATGATGGAGGAGCCGGGTTGCATCGCGGGCAGCCGGATTTCGTAAAGGCCGCAACGCGGGCCGGAGGAAAGCCAGCGCAGGTCGTTGCAGATTTTCGAAAGCTGGATGGCGGTGACTTTCATCGCGCTGCTCATCAGCGCGAACTCGCCGGAGTCTTGGGTGGCTTCGACCAAATTCTCCGCCAACCGCACCGGCGCCCCGGAAATCTCCGCCAGTTTTTTCGTGCAAAGTGGGGCGTAGCCAGCCGGGCTGTTCAAGCCGGTACCGATGGCGGTCGCGCCCATGTTCGTTTCGAGCAGTTCGTTGCCGGCATGTTCGAGATGGCGCAGACCATCGCCGATCATCACCGCGTACGCGCCAAACTCCTGGCCGAGCGTCATGGGCACGGCGTCCTGGTTTTCCGTGCGGCCCATTTTGATCACATCCGCGAACTCCTTTGCCTTGGCTTCGAGCGCGGTCTTTAGCTCGCGCAATCCACGGAGAGTGTCCCGCAGGGTGAACCAGACGCCTAGCTTGATGGCCGTGGGATAGGCGTCGTTGGTGGATTGCGAACAATTGACGTGATCATTCGGATGACAAAACTGGTATTCACCCTTTGCGTGGCCGAGCAATTCGAGCGCACGGTTGGCGATAACCTCGTTGGCACACATGTTCGTGGAAGTGCCCGCGCCACCCTGGATCATGTCCACGACAAACTGGTCGTGCAACTTGCCCGCGAGCAGTTCATCACACGCCTTCGCGATGGCGTCGGCTATCTTTCGGTCGAGCGCGCCGAGTTCGGCATTGGTCAGCGCAGCCGCCTTCTTCACGCACGCCAAAGCACGCACAAAATGTTCGTAGTGCCGGACGTGAATGCCGGAGAAGGGAAAGTTTTCAATGGCGCGAATCGTCTGCACGCCATAGTAGGCGTGATTCGGCACGTCGCGTTCACCAAGGGAATCGTGCTCGCGACGGACGTTGGTGAGCGCGGGCGGACCGCCTTCCTTTGCCAAACGCTCCGATGCCGCGCGCAATCGATCGCTGAGCCGGCGAGCAACCTGGGCCACGATGCGATAGAAAACTTCCGGATTCCCGGCGCGCACCTTGTCCAACTCCGCTTGCGAAATCTGCCAGACCGTTGCGCCCATATGCGTTCTGGCGGATACACTGTGCGGCGTGGCGTCCAGCATTACACTCTCGCTCAAGACGGCGCCCGATTGCGCCACGCCAATGAGCACGCTGTTCCCGTGCTGTCCCCGAACGAGGTCAATCTCGCCCTCCATTACCAGGCCGAGCCACTGACGGGGTGTGGATTCGTGAAACAGATAATCGCCGGCCTGGTAGGTGACGGCCGTGCCCCGCTGAAAAACGGCGGCGAGTTCCTCCGCCTGGATACCGATACGCTGGGCGGCCTCGGCAATGGTGTTGGAATCCAGTTTCATAATTTGTTTTAGCTGAAAAACACTCTGGCGATGAGCAGGCCGGTGAAAACTGCGACGGTCGTGCTGACGAGCCCCGGCAGCAGAAAGGAATGGTTGATGACAAACTTGCCGATGCGCGTCGTGCCGGAGCGGTCAAAATTTATCGCCGCGATGATCGTTCCGTAATTCGGAATCAGGAAGTAGCCGTTCACCGCCGGGAACATGCCGATGAGGAATTGAGGATGAATGCCGAGCGACAACCCAAGCGGCATCAAGGCCCGGGCGGTTGCCGCCTGGCTGTAAAGCAACACGGATGCGAGGAAGAGTCCGATGGAGAAGGTCCACGGCGCCGCCTTGGCCATGTTGCCCAGACCGCCAACAATAACTTCGCGATTGGACGCAATGAACGTGTCGCCCATCCAGGCCAGGCCGAAAATACCAATGACGGCGGTGATGCCGGCGCGGCAGGTCTGCGTTTTCGTGACCACGTCGGATTTCACTTTCGTGACCAGTAACAGCACCGCGGCAACGGCCAGCATCACAATCTCGATGGCCACCGGCATGGCGATGGTTTCCGGCTTATCACCTCCGGGCAGCGTGCGGAGTTTGGGAAAAAGCCCGAGCCCGACTACCAGCGCCACGCCCACCAGGAAAATCAGCGCACTGCGCTTTGCAGTGGGCGGCAGTTTCACGGCGTCGCCTTTCACCGGCTGGGTGGGCGCCTGGACTTCACCGGCGGCCAGCCGCGCCTGATATTCAGGATCGTCCTTGAGTTCCTTGCCCACCCGCATTTGCACCAAGGCGGCCACAATCACGCCGCAGAGTGTGGCCGGAACACAAATCATCAGAATTTGCGGCAACCCCCAGGATAGATTGTTGCTGGAGAACAAACCAATCATCGCCGCCGTTGCCGCGGCCACCGGACTGGCGGTGATCGCTTGCTGCGAGGCGATGGTAGCAATGGCAATCGGCCGCTCGGGCCGGATGCCGTTCTGATGGGCGACTTCGTAGATGACCGGCAGCAGCGGATAAACAATGTGACCGGTGCCGGACAGAAACGTGAAGGTCCATGTGACCAGCGGCGCAACAATGGTGATGTGCTTCGGATTTTTCCGGATGATTCGCTCGGCGACGCTAACCAGAAAATCTATCCCCCCAGCCGCCTCCATGACGGACGCCGCCATGATGACGGCGAGGATGATGAGCATCACGTCAATTGGAGGTGCCGTTGGCGCGGCGCCCAAGAGCGCCAGCACCAGCAAGCCCACGCCACCCCAAAGTCCGAGGCCAATTCCTCCCACGCGCGCACCGATGCCGAGGGCTACGAGGATGACGGCAAACTCAAGAACCAGGTGAACACTCATAGCAGTGGATTTTAGCGGACCCGAACGTCGCGCATGATAAAATCGAGGCGGTGACCGGTGACCGTCACTCGGAACTTTTCTTCTCCGCCTTTTCCAGCGAAACCGCGAGGGCTTCGGTATAGGTGACAACGATGGTCTCGCCGATGCGCACCTGCGTCAGGCGCGTTGGATCCGCCACGCGAACGGTCAGGTATTTCCCACGCGGTCCTTTGACCGTGATGGTCTCGGTCGGGCGATCCAGGCCCTCGATGGTCGTCACAACCTTGAAGCGGCGCAGGCCGCCGGCGGCGGGCGAGGTACCCGGGGGCGCTTTGCCGGCGGCATCGAGCATGATTAAGGGAGTCTTTTCCTCCTCGGCCGTGGGCGGGCGTACTTCGGCCGCAACCGAGATATAATAATCGGCCCGGATGAGGTCACCGACCTTGATTTCGTTGAACCGCTTGACCCGTTGATCGACGGTGAAGGTTACGGAATTGCCGAGCGCGCCTTGCAAGGTGACTTCCCGATTGGTCTGGTTGATGGCTTCGACCGAGGCGGTCACACTAACCAGCACCGACTCTTCGCGGGTCAGGTGTGGCTTGGTGGCTGCGGGTTGCTCTTCCGTCGAAAAGCCGTTGCATAGGCCGGCGGTCAGGAGGGTTCCGCACAAGATGGGATAACTCAGGAATCGTTTCATAATGTTGTTTTGCGTTTGGTGGATGGGTGATCAGGCCTGGCCGCGAGGGTCAACCGGTCACGAGGTGCGTCCGACCTCAGATCATTTGGCTTGCGAGGACAACGCTTTCGCCATCTTATCCATTTCTTTGAGGGCGGAGTTGATCGCTTTGTCAACATACTGATCATTCCAATTGGCGCTCCGAACCGTGCTCTTGATCGCCTTCACCCCTCCGGCAGTCACGTCCGTGGCGAGCGCTTTCTGGATGTCCGTGAGGTCCGAGAGGAACGGTTTGAATTTCTCACTCGCCAACTGGAGGGACGCCTCCACCTTGTTGTAGCTTGCCTGAACCGCGTCCAATCGCTTCTGCGATTTCTTCCGCAAGGATTCATTGGCAATGCCATTGACCGTGGCTTGCCAATCTTGGAAGTACTTACGGCCATCGCCGGCCATCCATTGGATCCGAGTCTTCGTCCAACCCGCGGCGGCCTCGGTCTTGGTTACCTCCACGCAATAGGCTTTGTAGGCGGGACGGAGGTCACCTTTGGTTTGTCTGGTAAGCGCGTTTATCGCTTCCAGGGTGGCTTTGAGCTGGGCGTCAGTCCGGCTGGCTTCAAGGCGCGCCTCCTTGATGCTGCTGGCGAGTTGTTCCTGGCTGGCCTGTGTGGAAAACGCCAAGAGCGTTGCGAGCCCGATCATTAGTAATGTTTGTTTTTTCATTTTCTTCTGGGTTGAGGTTTATTTGCTTGTTGCTTCTTTCGTCGCCGCACCTTGCTGAGATTGTTCTCCGCCAGCGTGACGGCAAATCATTCTTCGGTCGCTTAATACTTCTCGGCCACAAACTTCCGGCCCTTGAGCGCGGCTTGATCATCATACGCACCCTTCATCGAGCGCTTGGGCAGCTTGATCTTTTCGCGCGGCACTTTCTTGTACGGAATCAGGTTCAGGATGTGACGAATGCAATTGAGACGAGCGCGTTTCTTATCGTCCGAACGCAGGATATGCCACGGCGCCCATTTGGTGTCCGTGGCGTCCAGCATCAGGTCGCGGGCGCGAGAGTATTCGAACCATTTGCTGCGTGAGGGCAAGTCCATGGGGCTAAGCTTCCACTGACGCAGAGGGTCCTCCATGCGCGCCTCAAAGCGCCGTTTCTGCTCCTTGTCACTGGATTCGAGCCAGACCTTGATAAGTTTGATACCGCCATCCACGATGTACTTCTCAATCTCAGGGCACCGTTCCAGGAAGAGCCGGTGTTGTTCCTTCGAACAGAAGCCCATCACGTACTCGACGCCGGCGCGATTGTACCAACTGCGGTCGAAGATCACGATCTCGCCTGCCGCCGGGAAGTGCTGCATGTAACGCTGCATATACATCTGCGACTTTTCCCGGTCGGAGGGCGCCGGCAAGGCCACCACGCGGAACACGCGCGGGCTGACCCGCTCGGTCAAAGCCCGGATGGTGCCGCCCTTGCCGGCGGCATCGCGGCCCTCAAAGACAATGATGGCGCGCAGACCCTTGTGCTTCACCCATTCCTGGAGGTGACACAACTCAACCTGGAGTTTGCGTAACTCCTTGAGGTATTCCTTGCCCTTTAATTTCGTTTCGCCGTTGGATTTTGATTTTTTGCTCATAGTGCTCCTGGTTTCCAAGTTTGATCAGTTTTTGGGATTACCTTGGTTCTTGGCTACCTCAAAGGCGACGGCCATTTCATCCGGTTCCGCCACCTTCTCCCCGGCAGCGGAGGCGGATGGTTCTTCGGCGGTACGACCGGGCAACTGCACCTTCGAGGGCAGATTGCCCATCATCTGCATCACCTCGGACACCTGGCCGGATATAAATTCCTCCCGAGGCTCGGCTACCGGCAGTTTGTAAAAATGGCGGAGTGAAAGCCATTTGCCCGCCCGTCCGAGCACGAACTCATCGGCAACCACCTTCAGGTCCGCTGGGTCGTAGCCTTCCTGAAGCACGACGCAGGGGCCGCCTTTATCGCGCGGTGTGATTTCGTTGGCCTGCCGCCAGGAAGCAAGGCTGACGAGGCGGACGTCGAGGAAGCTGTTGGTGATGCTGCGGAGGTTGAGGTTGCTCATGTTCCAGTGGGGTTGAGGGTCGTAATGGTCTTGTTCATCGGCTGGCCTGGTTGTCTGGCGGTGGCATCCAACCACCGCCCAAGGAACGGTAGAGTTGGACCACGGAGAGGAGTTCGTTGAGCCGGGCTTGGGCCAGGTTCAACTCGGCGGTGAACAGTTCCTGTTCGTTGTAGAGCACTTCGAGGTAGCTGGTGACCCCACCGTCGTAGCGGATGTTGGCCAGCTCGGTGGCTTCACGGTTGGCCTGCGTGCGCAGCTCCTGCCGGGCGGTGAACTCCCGAGTGCGCTGGTAGAAGATGAGGCTGTCGGAGACTTCGCGAAAGGCGTTCTGCACGGATCGCTGGTAAACGGCCAGGGCCTCCGCGTACTGGGCCTGGGTGATTTTCAGGTTGGCCCGTAAGCGTCCGCCGGTGAACAACGGCAACGTGACCGCCGGCCCGAATTGCCAGGTCCGGGACGCCCCGGTGAGCAGGTCGGAAAATGCCACGCTCTGAAAACCATAAAAGCCGGTCAAGGTGAGTTGCGGAAAGAAAGCCGCCTTGGCCTGGCCGATATCCGCGTTGGCGCTGACCAGCAGTTCTTCCGCGAACCGTATATCCGGACGGCGTTCAATTAGTGATGAAGGCAGACCGGCCGGTACTTCCGTGTGAACTCGCTGCGTGAGAAAACCCTCGCCTCGTTGGATCGGGCCAGGATTGCGACCGAGCAGAATGCAAATTGTGTTTTCCTGCTGCTCGCGAAAACGCTCAATGGCCACAATGCTGGCCTCCGCACCATAGACAAGAATCTTCGCCTGCGCGACATCCTGCTGGGCGGCCACGCCGCCTTGCTCGCGCGCGGTGGTCAGGACCAGCGAATTGGTGCGGGCCTGGTAGGTGCGCTGGGCGATTTCGAGTTCGTAATCCAACTCCAGAAGCGCGAGGTAAGCCGTGGCCACCTCTGCCACCAAGGTCTGGCGCACCGTCCGCTGCGCATCCTGCGTCGCCAGGTAACGCGCGCGGGCCGCTTCATTGGCGCGGCGGATCTTGCCCCACAAATCCACTTCGTAGGCGGACATGCCGACAAAGACATCGCCGTAATTCTGCTGCGGGTTCACTCCGGACGGGATCGGGCTCGGACCGTTCTGCGAAGCCCGGCTGGTTACGAGATCGCCGCCCGCGGAAATGTTGGGCATGAACTGCGAGCGGGCGACCTGCAACGCCGCCTCGGCCTGAAGCACGCGCGCGGCCGCCACTTTGATGTCCCAGTTGTTCGTCAGCGCCTCGGCAATGTAACCCGCCAGTTGCGGATCCTGAAACACCTGCCACCAGCCGAGGTCGGCGAAGGCATTAGTGCCCGCAAAGGCATTGGTATCCGATGTGGCGGTCCGGTAGCCGGATGGCATTTCAACTTCGGGCCGTTTGTAATTTGGCCCGACCGCGCAGCCGCCAACCAGGAGCGCGGTGACTGCGCCAACCAATAATGAATTGCGCCAAAATGTTTTCATCAGTGGGCTCCTCCTTCCTTTGCGGGAGCGGCGGCGGGCGCTGGCTTCTTGCCACCGCGCTCCACGATCTTTTGCACGAACACATAACAGACTGGGATGATAAACAGCCCGACCGCCGTGGCGATGGTCATGCCATATACCACGCCCGTCCCCAAGGTGCTGCGCGCCGCGGCGCCGGAGCCGGTGGCCAACATCAGCGGTACGCAGCCAAGGATGAAGGCGAAGGACGTCATCAGGATGGGTCGGAGGCGCAGCTTCGATCCTTGAATCGAGGCCTCGAGAATCTCGACCCCCTCCTCGCGTTTCATCTTGGCGAACTCAACGATGAGGATGGCGTCGAGATTCTCGAGGCCTCGATTCAAGGATCGAAGCTGCGCCTCCGGCCCATCCTGATGACGTCCTTCGCCTTCATCCTTGGCTGCGTACCGCTGATGTTGGCCA